>NZ_JBMIQH010000015.1:0-196888 GCF_056155635.1 Paraburkholderia sp. BR10141
TGCTGCCGAGCGCAACGGTGTTCCTGTTGCTGCTCTGTAATGACAAGGCGGTGCTTGGCCCGTGGGTGAATTCGAAGAGGCTGAACGTGTTCACGGGTGCAGTGATTGCGGTGCTCGTCGTGTTGTCGATCATCCTGACGGCGGCCACGGTTTATCCGGATCTCAGCGGTGCGGCAATTATCAAGATTCTCGTGGGCGGATGCGGGCTTGCCGCAGCGGTGTACGCCGCGGTGGAACTCTCGCGCAAGTTGCGTGGCGCGAATGTCACCCATGATGCGGCTCCGCTCAACAAGCCGGCCCTGAAGGAGTTGCGCAACACGTGGCGCATGGCGCCGCTCGAAGACCTGCCGGCGCCGCAGCACCTGACGCTGTCGACACGCGTGTGGATGGGCGTGCTGCGCACCTACCTCGTCGTCGCAGTGGGCCTCGTGATCGTGAAGGTCGTGCAGATGGCTATCAATTAACGTGCATCGGGCAGACGCAAGTCTGCCCCTTCTCTAGTGCGCACGGCCCCGTCTCTTTTGTGCAAGCGTATGCATACGGGCACGTGACGCGGCTTCTGCCCCTGACATGTCTTCATTTGCGGGGACTTCGATGCTCAGCCACCATGAGATTGGCACGCTGCTAACGCTTGCGAACGGGGAAATGCGGGTACGCACACTGGACCCGAACATGAGGGCATTGCAGAGTCGGAAGCTTGTCGAAACTCAGGAGCGAGCGCCTGAGTGGATCACCGTGCGACTAACCGAGGCAGGACGGGCTCTGCTGCGGTGCCTGCGGGTCGGGTCGTGATGGCTGACAGTCATTTGAAGCGATACATTTCGTACGCAGTTCGCAGCAGGTATCGGCTCCGGGACCGCGACTCTTCGGCGCGGACGGCCCGAGAGGGCCGCGTTAATGCTCAAGTATCCTGGCGGTCCGAATGGACATGGACAACGGCGTATCTAGCTTCGATTGGTCGACAGGCCCACGAATCTGCGCCCGCCAAGTCGAATGACGCCACGGCGGCGCAGAGCAACGTCATGTTCATTTGGCGAACGTGGCATAACAGGCCACCCAGTGGCATGAACTGAGAGCGAGCTCCGCCGCACCTTGGCAGGGCGTTTCAGGTTACCGTATCAGGCACCGACGATGAAAAAGCACATTCCACCGATATGCATGGTTTTTGCTCTGGTCTTGGTCATCGCATTCCAGTCCATAAATCAAAACCGTCCGGTTTTCACAACGAACACGACACGGGCTGTTACTGGCGTTTTCGCTGAAAACGCATTGCCGAATGTTGGAATTCACCACTGTTTGGTCTACGGGAAATACTGCCTTAGTAACGCATTACGCAGCCGATGACAGGAAACCCGGTACTGAACGTCATGACGCGTATAGACCCTGTTTGCGGGCCGACGCTCGTAGAGGTAAATATTAATCGCCACTAACTCGCGCTTCGCTTGTCAAGCTGACCCAAGTAGTCAGTCCTCTACTGGAATCGAGCCGGTTCCAGGGTTTGTGCTCGGCGTCGGCTACCACGATGCCGTAAGCCCATGAACAGGTATGCGCCACGTCAGCTACTGTGTCGTTGCCCGTCGCTCATTCGCGTGCGTCAATGTAATGACACTCTGCTAACCTGAAAAAAGCCATGGGTAGCTCTGGAACCCGTTACGGCTCGATCACGCAATTCCTTCACTGGTGTACGGCAGTTCTTGACCTCGTCGCATCGTCTACGAGCCAGGCGGACGCGAACGGCGCGTGTATTCGTCCGTCCACGAGATAGACCGGCGATTCCACGAGACGCTTGGATCGTGTGTGTTCATGCTCGCCGTCATGGAACCCGGTGGCAATCGGTGGACTGCAGCGGGATTTTCGTTTCCGTTGTTTGCGGTCGGAGCCATCTTCCCGGCGATGCCATTCCTGTGGACGTCCGGCACCCCGGCGATCGTGCAGTGCGTAGGTCTGAGTACTTTTTGCATTGGCGGCCATCGGGGTGTTCACGTCACTGTTCAATGGCTGGCGCGTCATGAATGACCTCGCTCGAGTGTGGGGCTGGCGCGCCGGACGCAGGAGCTTTCGGGCAGACGTTTGCAAGCATGCGACCAGTGGCGCTGTATTCCGATGAGCCGCAGCGAACGCGACTGCGCGCGGTAGGCTGACGGGGCCAGACAGTTGCAGGCTCCCGATGGGATCTGTTTCACCTGGCCATGCGCCGCCGCGCTGCGGAGATGGCAATCCGTCGAGTCCAACCTTTCATGACGCGTCCGTGCGCAGCTGATCGTCCGAGTGCGGTCAACTGCCTGTGCGGAACCCATGAATTTAGTACGCTTGCCCGCGCCGGACCGCATCCTATACTTCGAGCGCTTCACAGACGCGGCGTTCTTCGCGAATGGCGAGGACACTCCGCTCTGTCCCCAAGCCTCCGTGTTCCTTGACATCAAGATCTTCTGCCTTCGTGAAAAGTATCGTGCGACGCCTGGCAGTTGCGCATCGAAGGCAATGCAGGGGCAATGAAATGATTTGCGATCCATCACATCTTTGCGCGTCCTGCAGTCTTCTGCTGAGTCATCCCGATTTCGATGTGACACACCCTCTGCGCGATGTCGGCGAACCGGCATATCTCGGCAGCATCCGCATCCAGTACTACCGCTGCCCGGGTTGCGGAGCTGAATGGTGCTGTTCATGTAGTCCTTTCGAAAACAGGGACGTTCATTGGACACTTCGCTGACATCGTAGGGCCTGCGGCGTGCCATTGCCCACGTCGCGCTGCTGCTGCAACGGCCGCGGGAGCTCGCATGGCGTTCACAAAAGCCCGCTGGCGAATTACCTCCCAACTGGACATGCGCGTGCCCACGCGTATGGCGCGGCCCGTGTCGATGTAATGCAACAGGCAAAGTGGGTTCCGATGAGTTCCGGTTCGTTTGAGCGGCTGCACCCGGGACGACGCACTGGACTTGTGTGATGACGGACCCGCGGCATGAAGGTTGCGCGCCATATTGCGGGACCGCTATCGGAGTATCAAATGAGACACAGCGTGACAGGGATTATTGTGCTTGCAGCGCTGCTGGCGCTGCTATCGGCTGCTGGATGCAAACGTGCCGACAACACCAGGGCACAGAGCGACACTGGCATGAGCAGTTCGCCTGCTGCGGCGAGCAGCGCTGCCGGCGCCAGTCAATGAGAGATGGCGCGCCGCTTCGGGCGAACGTTCCGCGGTGAGTCCAGCCACGCCAGTCCGAGCGATGAGCCGTCGCTCGGGTCATATGCGGACGGTGAATCAGGCTGGTACAAGTTGCAACGGGGCAGCAGGCCTTACCAGGCCTGAGCGACGCTTGCGGCGATCTATTGGCCGCTCCGGCCCGTGCTAGCCCGTGCGGTTGGCAAGCGTGCTGCGAAGGATTCACTGCGTTCAAAGTGATCCGGTCAGTTGTAACGCCTGCAGAAAACGGTCGCCGTAAGGCGGCTGCGATTGTGACGGACCCGCTCGCGCAAGGCTTGCGCGAGCAATGCCTCGCTGCGGGCCTGCGAAAGGATCATCATTCCGTAGCGCGGATGCGCGCCAGCGAACTCGAGTTCTGCAATCAGTTTCCAGTCCTCATAAAAGCGCGTGCGGTGGATGGCACGCCCTTGCGCGACCATCGCCTGCGCGACGCCCGTGGACTCCAGCAGTTCGAGTGCGCGGGGATTCACGACCTGAGCGCGCGATTCGGTGGCAGCCTGCGGAGCGGCATCGACGATGCGGGTGCGTATGCCCTGGTCAGCAAGAAAAAGTGCGGCCGCGAGACCGACCGGTCCAGCACCGATGACAGGCGTCGTGTCATTCATGGTCCATCTCCGCACGGTCACACCGCCGCGGGCGCGCATTCCATAACGTAATAAAAGCAGGGTCTTTGGCGGCCCTGACACGGGGCGCCCTCTCAATGGCAGCCCATCCAGGACTCATGAGGAGAGTGTCCGGCGCTTCCCGGTTTTGTCGGCGTGACGTTCTGCTCGCAACTATTGATCGCCTTGAACTTCAATGGAGGACGCTCAAGGTCGCTCTTAGGGAAAATGATTCGGCCGGCTAGCGGTGCCCCTTGTAATACGCATCAGCCTTGATCACTTCTACGCCGCGCCAGCCCCAATACACGCGATGCCGACTGATCCGACCGTTCTCAACGTCCATCGCTTCAACAAAGTCCATTTGCTCGCCGTTGGGCGTCGCGCGCGGGTATTCCCATATCAACCGGCGACCGTTCGTGAAATAGCCCTCGCGATGGAAGGAGCGGGCATCAGGCTTACGCGGCGCCGCGCTGTCAAGCAGTGAACGGATTCGCTCGCGCCCTTGAAGGACACCGTCGCTGCCGCCGAGCAGGTGAGGAACGAGTGGGCTTTCGAGTACCGCCTCCGGTGCATAGAGCGCGACCATCGCGTCGAGATCGTCGGTCGACCATGCGAGGTCCCATTGCTGGTAGATACGTTCGATCTCTGCGGCCACATCAGGAGGCAGAGCGGTTCGATTCAGATTGTCGGTCATCGTGAACTCCGGTTGAGCGGCGGCCAGTGCGGCGTTCGGCCGCCGACGTTCATTGATCGCGCCAGTGCCTCATTGCGGCGCTGCCGCGCGCGGAAGAGACTCCAGGGGTCTCGCGTTTCCCGCTGGCAATGGAAACAGGCGCGCATCATCTGATCCTGCCAGCCGCGACTCGCACTGCAAGGAAGGTGCGGAGCGCGTATCTGATGCCGCCGGAGGCCCCGGAAACTTTTGATCCCGGGCATGTGTCGCGAAGCTCTCGCAAGTACGGCCAGTTTGGGTGCGCGTTGAGTGGTGGGTCAGTCGAGACGAACCTGGAAGATGTCGGCCCTTCGAGCCCTTCTTTGCCCGCATTGACCCGGCCCAACACCGGGATAGCAGATATGAGGCTATGCGATTTCATCGGGTCCAGCATGGACGTCCTGGTCGACGACTGGATCGGGCAGATCCGTCCTCCCGGATTGATCTTGCGGCCGGCGACGGACCTGGAAGACTCTGGGTCTGGTGGCGCTAGCCGCCCTTGCCGGACGATGACGCGCCGTACATGGGCGGCGATGCAGGCAGGTAATGAAGATGCTGCGCCACGGACACCGGAACTTAGGGCGAAAGCATACCGACGATGGTAAGTGCGTAGACGATGGCCGCGATCGTTGCCACTATGCGAATCGGTCGCGCAACCGCCGAGTGGCCAACGACGATGTTGAGATAGAACCAGATGCGGAGCAGTCCGAGCAGCAACAGACGGGGCTTCTTCGGAGTGTGCAATCAACGTGCCTTGTCGCGGTCGCTGCAATGGAGCCTTGAATCGAATTCAATGCGGGATCGAGATAGATCATAACGGCGGGACTCCGTATTAAATGTGAAGCGAGCGCGTGAGCCGGCGCAACAGAAAGCAATCGCCATACACATCTTTTCGCGATCAGTGCAGGTCCAGAGACTCTTCAGGGCAGCGGTCACTCCGCCGCCCGCTCGCGTGCGCCGTCCGACACGCCGCCTCCACCAGGCTGCCGGGCTGTCAGGACTGCGGGCAACGACGGGTTCTCCGGTTGCGTGTAACGTGCCTGAATAGCAGCGCGAATGCGCAAACGGCTCTCGCAGGCATCCAGCGAGTCGTCCCGCTCTATCGCACGCGCTTCCGAGGCCAGATCGTCATCGCCGATCTGCTCTTCGAACCAACGCGAATAGTCGCCCTTCAGGCGATGGAATTGCCACGTGTCGACATCGATGCCTTCTGCCAGTTCGATGAAGAGCACCAGGTTATGTGCGCGCAGATTCAGCTTGCCCTGCGCGCCGCGAAAATAAAAACTGCGCTCGGGAATCAGCAAGCCTTCCGCGTATTTGCGGTGATGGCGCCGCTTTTCCTTGTTCCCCGGTTCGAGGCAAACCGCCTGCGGTGCGGCTGCGTCATTGACACGCCACAACAGCGCCTCGCCACGCTTAAGCAGCGCAGTGCCCGTACTTGCCCCTGGTGCCATCGAGGCCGGCAGCGGACGTGCGCTTACCGACGCGAAACTGTGCAGAGCCTCTTCGGCGTCATCGCCCATTGCCAGTACGACGCCGACTTGACGCAAGAATGCCGGCGCGAGCTGGTCGGGCGATACCGTTACGGCCAGCGCGGTTTCGAGCGTTTCGGGGATCGCCTGGCTCGCGCCTTCCCAAGCTGCCGGAAACAGATGATGTGCTTCGTCGAAAACGACCCAGTGCGGACGACCGGTGCGCGTGCGCAGGCGCTGAACGTGCAACAGCAGGTTCGCGCAGAAGACGGGGCGATCCGCCTGCGGCACGCGCAAAAGGTTGACGGCGACTACGGGTCGCGCTGGGCGGGTCAACAACTGCATCAGTTCTTCGACCGAAGGCGCGCTGTGCGTGTCGCCGAGCACGATAGTCATGTCGTCGTTGGCATAATCGCCCTCGGGATCGATCACGCACAACTGGCAGCCCGCGCCTGCGAGCCGCTCCAGCATGCCCGCCGTCACGGTAGACTTGCCGCAACCTGACGGGCCGACCAGCAGTGAGACGCTCCCTTGCAGCGGTAGCCACTCCCGGTTTTTCTCACGGTCTTGCTCGTGGCTCTTCTGATTGTCCTGCAAGGAACAGCGTGTCCCCAGCAGGACGCGACGGCGCGGCGATACGGCGGCGATGGCGCGCAGATCGTCGGCGAGCAGCATCCCGATCAACTCCGCGACGCCCGATCCGGCCGCCTCATGCATCACGGCGTCGGCATGCGTCTTCAATGCGGGCAGCGCATTTGCGACTGCGATGCTCAGGCCGCATGCGTTGAGCAGGGCGTGATCGTTTTCCGCGTCACCGACACCGACTACGTTCAGCGGCGCCAATTCCAGTTCGTCGAGCGCCGCGTTTAGACCGCTTGCCTTCGAAACACCCGGCGCCAGGATCATCACCGCATCGCCGTTGAAAACGATCTGCAAGCCCAGACCGACGTCGCGGATCACGTCGAGCGCGACGTGCTCGTGCGGCTTCACCGTCGCGACCAGCGTCTCGCCGATGCTGAACGCGCCGGGCGCGCGCCGCCGCAATTCGGCGACGAAGGCTTCCGGCGGGGCGGGCGAGAGCAGACGATGAGAGCCAGTGGCGGGGCAATAGAGGACGCCTCCGTTCTCGGCCACGACGCGCGAGAAAAGGTCGAGGCGCGGGCAGATCGCGAGAAGATCGTCGAGCTCGCGGCCGCTCGCGAGAACGGCGTGACGGCCCGATGCACGAAGACGTTCGACGGCGTCCCACGTCGAATCGGCGACGCGGCCGTCACTCGCCAGCGTATTGTCGTAGTCGGTGGCAAGCGCAAAGAATTGCATCGGGCCCTCCTGCGGGTCTTGGCGGAGCGCCTGACGATTACCCGTTACCGACGCCCTTTGATACGTCGGCGGCCCTCTGAAATTCCTGCGCGGGCAAATCATCGAGGCGTTACATCACGTCGTCGCACCGTTTGCTCTAGGGGTTTCAATAGGCACTCTTCAGCGCTCTCTGCATATCGAATTCACGAACACGCATCGCACGTACCTAAACAGCCTCGAGGCACGCTTCGCCCCATCTTCTACTTCACCCAGTTCGTCGCGATAGCGCAAGCGGCCGAGCGGAAGCTTCCCGATCTCTGGGATAGCGCAGGACCCATCGAATGGCGCGGTTTCCGGAGCCGGGCAACGCTTAGTCGACCGCCAGAAACCGCGCATGGCCGGAAAGGCTGTGTTTCGTACAGCCAGGCCTTGCACATGCGGAACGTCGTTTGCTGATCGAGCGACGTGTCGGCTGAGGGAATCAACCGGCAAGCAACTGAATCGGACAGTCTGACCGCCCGCATCAGAGACATTGGAAAGGAGGGGGTATGAGAATTCAATGTATAGAAATGGCGGAGCTGTCGATAACGCCGACGGTCGAATTCGATTCCGAAGGGCGATTCCTGTGGGTTGTCCGAGTCGCTCGGCGCGCGGACGGGTGTGACCGGTTCATCGAGCGCAAGGGAACGTGTGGCGCTGTCTCGCGTGACGACGCCCTTGATACCGGGCTGGATCAAGGTCAAGCTAGAGCCGTGATGTCCGTGATGTCCGTGCTGGCGTGTGCCGGCGCACACGTGCCGGCTCCGCACGATGGGTAACACCGCTCGGCAATGGCCCGAGTTTGCGATAGATCTGAAGCGCGAGCGCGAGGCACGACATCGCCGCATCGTTGCGGTCTTTTGGGAGCCGGCGGTCGCGGACCGCCTGCCCGTCGTCCTCGCTCCGGCCTTGCCCCCAATGACCGTCGCCATCCGTTGAAGGCGCGGCACAGCCCGTGCTCGATTAGATGTGTCCTTTTCAACGTTTGGGAGAACTAAGTGAAGACGATTAAACGTATTGTCACAGTCACCGCGATTTTGACGTTTCCTGCTGCAGCTTTCGGGCAAGCTGCAGTGTCCACAAGCGATTCCCTGACCCGCGGCCAGGTCGGGCAGGATTTGATTCAGGTGGAGCAGGCGGGTTACGAACCGTCGGCGGGCGACCGGGCGTCTTATCCGCGCGACCTGCAGGCGGCTGAAGCGCGCGTTAGCGCCCAGCAGGTGGGCATCGCGGGCAGCGGCTATGGCGGCGTAAGCGCGGGCTCGTCGGAGTCGGCCGCGAAGTGGGCGCAGCCAATGAACGCCCCCGCTGGAATCAAGCCGATCTACTTTGGGCACTGACACACAGGCTGTCACCTATACATGCGCACTGCGGCGGTGCTCGTGCGGCGCAGTGGGTTGGGCAACACGGCCCGGCGCCTCGGTCGTGCCCAAGGCACTTTCGCGAATGAAGGCTGGCCACGCTCAGTGCGAAAAGCAATGCGCCTCGATCCGCAGCCGCGCGGAAGCCTGCCCGGGCGCAAGCGGCTCGAAACCGAGGGGCCGGATCACTTGCCCAGGCGCTCGATCAGCGCGTTGAGCAGTTCGATCGGCAGCGGAAAGACGATGGTGGAGTTCTTGTCGGCGGCAATGGTGGTGAGCGTCTGCAGATAGCGCAGTTGCATGGCCTGCGGCTGCTTCGCGAGGCATTGCGCGGCTTGCAGCAATTTTTCGGACGCCTGCAGTTCGCCTTCCGCGTGAATCACCTTGGCGCGGCGCTCGCGTTCGGCTTCGGCCTGGCGGGCAATTGCGCGGATCATCGTTTCGTTCAGGTCCACGTGCTTGATCTCGACGTTCGACACCTTGATGCCCCATGCGTCCGTTTGCGCGTCGAGCACTTTCTGGATGTCGGCGTTCAGTTGCTCGCGCTCGGCGAGCAGGGCGTCGAGTTCGTGTTTGCCGAGCACGGCGCGCAGCGTGGTTTGCGCGAGCTGGCTCGTCGCGTCGATGTAGCGCGCGACCTGAATCACGGCCTTTTCCGGGTCTACCACGCGAAAATAGACCACGGCGTTGACCTTCACCGAAACGTTGTCGCGCGTGATGACGTCCTGCGAAGGCACGTCGAACACGACAGTGCGCAGGTCGATGCGCACCGCCACCTGCACCACGGGAATGATGAGCACGAGGCCCGGCCCCTTGACCTTCCAGAAGCGCCCGAGCATGAACACGACGCCGCGTTCGTACTCCTTGAAGATGCGGATGGACGACAAGGCGATCAGCACCAGCAGCGCGATCAGAAGACCTGTGAAGCCGAACGTGAAGCCGATCATGAATGTTCTCCCTTCTCGTTTGCCTTGTCGTGTGCCGCGCCGTGCAGCGGGGTCACGGTGAGCGTGAGACCGCTGCGCGAACTCACTTGCACGCGGCTGCCGGCGGCGAGCGGCGTGGCGCATGCCACGCGCCAACGCTCGCCGTGCACGCGCGCCCAGCCCGTCGACAAAGCTGCGTGGCCGGGCCGCGGGTCGGGGTGCAGGCCCTCGTCGATTACTTCGCCCGTGGCGCCTACCATCGCCTCAGCGCCGGTCACCACGGGCCGGCGCCGCGCGCGCAGCGCCACGCTCGAGACGGTGGCGACGAACGCCGCGCCGCCTAGCGCGAGGCCCGCGATGAGCGGGATGGGGATGCCGTAGCCGGGCGCGCCGGTGTCCATGAGCATGAGCGCGCCGATGGCGAACGCCACGATGCCGCCGAAGCCCAACACGCCAAAGGTCGGCAGAAATGCCTCCGCGATGAGGCATGCGAGTCCGAGCAGCACGAGCCCGAGACCCGCGTAGTTCACGGGCAGCAGCTGCATGGCGAAGAGGCCCACCAGCAGGCAGGTCGCGCCCGCCACGCCGGGCAGCACGAAGCCTGGGTTGGCGAACTCGAAGAAGAGTCCGTAAATGCCGATGGTCAGCAGAATCAGCGCGACGTTCGGGTCGGCGACGATCGAGAGGAAGCGGTTGCGCCAGTCGGGCGCGACGACTTCGAGCGGCGCGTGCGCGGTGGCGACGCGCAGCGTTCCCGCCGTGGTTGTGACGGTGCGGCCGTCGAGCTGGCGCGCGAGATCGGCGGGGTCCAGCGCGATCAGATCGATCACGTGCTGGTCGCGTGCTTCTTCATCCGAGAGGCTCACAGCCTCGCGCACGGCGCGCTCGCCCCACGCGGCGTTGCGCCCGCGCAGTTGCGCAAGGCCGCGAATGTAGGCGGCGGAGTCGTGCATGACCTTGCGGGCTTCCGTCGATTCGTTGTCGTCGGCGTGCGTGGCCGAGGCGCCGGAGGCGGTCTCGGGAGCGCCTGGCGGGCCGCCTGGAAAACCACCGCCACCACCACCGCCGCCGCCCACGCCGAGCTGCACCGGCGATGCCGCGCCGAGGTTCGTCCCCGGCGCCATGGCTGCGAAGTGGCTTGCGTAGACGACATAGGTGCCCGCGCTCGCGGCGCGCGCGCCGCCGGGAGCGACGAAGGTCGCTACGGGCACCGGCGAGGCGAGAATCGCCTTGATGATCTGGCGCATCGACGTGTCGAGGCCGCCGGGCGTATCCAGTTCGAGGATCGCAAGCGGCGCGCGCTCGCGCGCGGCTCGCTCCAGCGAGCGGACGATGAAATCGGCGCTGGCGGGCCCGATCGCGCCGTTCACCGTCATGACGACGACGGGCGGGCTCGGCGCCGCGAACGCAGCCGGCACGGCTAGCGCGGCCGCCACAGCGGCCCACGCGACCAGCAAGGCGACGAACACAACGGCGCGAGCAAGCCGCGCGGTGAGCGGATGGTGCGGGTGAGCGTGCGGCGCGTCGTGCACCGCGGCATGCGAGGGGCGATGATCGCGCATCGGAAGTCCGGAAGGTGGCGCACGTTCCGGCTCACAGATGGGGCAAGAGCCGATACCTCAAGATTAGGCGCTTTCCGCCCAAAGCGCGAACCGGCCCGAATGGCGGGAAAACGCGCCGGATGTTGTGCCGCACACGGATTGCACGGCTCCGAAAGCAATGGAGGAATCGGGATTTGGCGCGCCGGGCTGCGGCGCGCACATCTTGTGGCCGGCAAGTCGTTGCTATTGCAACTAAACGGCAAGAGGGCTGCGGAAGCGCACGGACCCATACGGCGACGAGCCCTATGGTCGCAGCTTCGATGCGGCGAGCTTCGAGGACGAACGGGATGTGGCCGCGTACCGCTGGAACGCGGTCGCGCATTTCATGCTTACTCGCTACCAGGATTCGGTGCGGTGGGCATGGTGAAAGCTACGCGCTCACCCCCGGCGGGGTCTGGACGACCGGCCGGTCACGCGGGAACTGCGTGGCTTTGCGCAAGCCTATGACCGCGCACGCGTATTTCTGGTTGCGCCGGGATCACGGCCCGATGCGGCGCGCACGGACGCCTCCCGAATCGAGGCACGGCAGGGCGCCGCATAAAACCCGACCGCTCGATGCGGCCGCGTGTTACTTCTTCTCGTCCCTCGTTTGTACGGGCAGGGACGCTTGCTGCAGTCAGGCGCGGATTAGTACCAGCGGCGCTGAGCTTCTGCGAGCAGTTCGCAGTATTCGAGGTGACGGTTCAGCGCTTCGGCGCCAAGACGACGCAGTGCAGCCAGAACTTGAGTCAGTTTTTCGACGATTGCACCCATGATTTCCTCGTTGCTAGGGTTAGTGCCTAAGGGATAACCCTTATTATAGAGATTTCAGGGCAGAATGCAAGGCGCGGGGAGCTAAGTGTGCGGTGCAGCAACACTTTTGATTCGCCCCTTATTGTCGTGTTAGCCGGCCCCGCCAACGCGACACCATGAAGCTCGCACACTCGCTCGCCGCCGCCGCACTTGCGGCCCTCGTTGCCGTTCCTGCGCCCAGTCGAGCCAACCGGTGACCCGTGCCGAAGTGAAGGCCGAACTCATGCAACTCCAGAAGGCCGGCTACAACCGCGCCAGCGACAACACGCGATCCCCCGCCGACCTGCTGTTACCATGTGCTTGCGTGGCTACGCGGCTCACGCGAACGCTTTCACGTTCGAGTTCAAGGCGCATCCATGCGCATCAAGGCGCACTTCGCGCCCACACCCCGAAGCTCGCACGAGGTCAACATGCCGGGAACCCAGATCCCCACTTCCGCTCGTCCGCGCATGATCCTGTTCAGCGCGCGCCAGTACGACGTCGATACGTTCGCCGAGGCGAACAGCGCTTTCGAATATGAATTGCACTACCAGGAATCGCATCTCGACGCCGATACCGCCGTGATTGCCGATGGCTACGTGGTGGTGTGCCCGTTCGTCAACGATACGGTCGACGCCGCCACGCTCGAGCGCCTCCACAAGGGCGGCACGCGCCTCGTGGCGCTACGCTCGGCAGGCTTCAATCACGTCGATCTGGCAGCGGCGCAGCGTCTTGGCATCACCGTCGCGAGAGTGCCCGCCTATTCGCCGCATGCGGTGGCCGAGCATGCCGTCGGGCTGATCCTCGCGCTCAACCGCAAGCTGCCGCGAGCCGTGTCGCGCACGCGGGAAGGCGACTTCTCGCTTGCCGGGCTGCTCGGTTTCGATCTGCATGGGAAGACGGCCGGCGTGATCGGCACGGGCATCATCGGTCGGTGTTTCGCGCGCATCATGGCAGGCTTCGGCATGCAGGTTCTCGCCCATGATCCCGGCCCGCCGGCCGCAGACTTGCTGGCGTTCGGCGCGCGTTACGTGCCGCTCGATACGTTGCTAGCGCAGTCCGACGTAGTGAGTCTGCATTGCCCGCTCGTGCCCGCAACCCGGCATCTGATCGACCGGCACGCGCTCGCGAAGATGAAGCGCGGCGCCATGCTCATCAATACCGGCCGCGGCGGCCTGGTGGAAAGCACCGCGCTCGTCGATGCGCTCAAGAGCGGCCAGTTGGGGCATCTCGGCCTCGACGTGTACGAGGAAGAGGGCGGCCTGTTCTTCGAGGACCACTCGGATGCGCCGCTGCAGGACGACGTGCTCGCGCGTCTCCTGATGTTTCCGAACGTGATCGTCACGTCGCATCAGGCGTTCTTCACGCGCGAGGCGATGAACGAGATCGCGCAAACGACGCTGCGCAACGTGGAGGCCTGGCATAGCGGTTCGCCGGTCAATCTCGTGGACGCGCCGCACGGCTAGCGCGCAGCGCGCACGGCAACGCATAAAAGCGAAGCGGGGCGCGCGCAAGCCGCCCCGCTTTTTTGCTTTCTTCTGCTCCGCGATCACGCCTCGACGACGCTGAGCGTGACGTCGATGTTGCCGCGCGTGGCCTTCGAGTACGGGCAGATCTGGTGTGCCGTTTCGACGATGCGCTGTGCCGTCTCGCGATCGACGCCCGGCAGGGTCACGTTCAGACGGCCGCGCAGCTTGAACGCGTCGTCCGCGTTGATGAGGTCGATCTCGGCGTCGACCGCCACGTCGCGCGGCAGCGTCGTGCCGAGTTTCGTGGCGGCGCGACCCATGGCGCCGATGAAGCACGCCGACCAGCCCGCCGCGAACATCTGCTCCGGGTTCGTGCCCGGTGCGCTCGATCCGGGCGGCGAGAGCTTCACGTCCAGACGCCCGTCTTCGCTGCGGGCCGCGCCATCGCGGCCGCCGGTGGTGTGGGTCTTGCCGGTGTACAGCACTTTTTCTGCCTGACTCATGGTATTTATCTCCTGGGGTTACCGTCGTCGGGACAATGAATTAGCTGCCGCGGTACAGTTGCTGGATCGCGGCGAGCTGGCCGTCGTGCTGCGCCTGAACCAGTTCCTGGCGAACCTGTGCACGCGTGATCTTTGCGTTGGCCGCATTGCTGGCGGGCATCCATGCCTGACTTTGCTGAACCGAGGGTTGCGCGGCGACCGACTGGGCGGGCATGGCGGCGAAGGCCGGAGCGGCGGTGAGGACTGCGGCGCTGGCGGCGAAGGCGAGGGCGAGCTTCGAGACGTTCATGACTTTCTCCTGGGAAGGGTTTGGAAATCCGTCCGGTCAACAGCAAGTTCCGGCGTTGATGCATTACAACCACCGGACGTATCTGCCGTGTTTCATGAACGCCGCGTTTTGCAAGGGTATATGTCTGTGGCCGGCGCTTATACATTGCGATACAAACGCGCCGCTCGTGCAATCCCGCTCACGCCGAATCGATCCTGGCACGCCGACGCTTTTTTGATTCGTTTTGTGTACGCGCTCGCAACAGACACATTGGGATACATGGCGCTTTTGCTGCCCGGTTATAAATTCACCGGGGCGTTTTGCCTGCCGCCGCGAGCGTGATCGACCGGTTCGAACGATCTGCTGCCGCGGCTCATCAACGAGGCCAAGCCGTTCGGGCGCGGCCTGCATGCACAACAAGGAGAAATGGTCATGTCAGATCCCGTCAACGTCCGGCGCCGTCGCCTTCTCGGCACGTCGCTTGCCGGCCTCACGCTCGCGGACTTCGCATTCGGCGGTCTCGCGCACGCACAGTCGGCTGGCGGCACGGAAGGCAACTCGCGCACGGGCAACGGCGTCTCGTTCGGCCCGATCAAGCAGGTCAACGCAGGCCTGCTCAATGTGGGCTACGCCGAAGCGGGTCCGAAGAACGGTCCGGTTGTGATTTTGCTGCACGGTTGGCCGTACGACATTCATAGCTATGTCGAGGTCGCACCGATGCTGGCCGCGTCGGGCTATCGCGTGCTCGTGCCGTATCTGCGCGGCTACGGCAGCACGCGCATTGTCTCCGACGACACGCCGCGCAACGGCCAGCAGGCCGTCACCGCCGTCGATCTCGTCGCGTTCATGGACGCCCTGAAGATCGATCAGGCCGTGCTGGGCGGCTACGACTGGGGCGCGCGCACGGCGAACATCGTCGCGGCGCTGTGGCCCGAGCGCGTGAAGGGGATGGTCTCCGTGAGCGGCTACCTGATCGGCAGCCAGGAGGCGAACCGCAAGCCGCTGCCGCCGCAAGCCGAGCTGCAGTGGTGGTACCAGTTCTACTTCTCGACCGAGCGCGGCGTGCAGGGCTATGCCGCGAATCGCGATGCGTTCAACAAGCTGATCTGGCAACTCGCCTCGCCGAAGTGGAACTTCGACGACGCGACCTACGAGCGCAGCGCAGCGTCCTTCCAGAATCCGGACCACGTGGCCATCGTGATCTCTAACTACCGCTGGCGCCTCGGGCTCGTACAGGGCGAGGCGAAGTACGACAGCCTCGAGCAGCGTCTTGCCGCCGCGCCGGCCATCACCGTGCCGACCATCACGCTCGAAGGCGACGCCAACGGCGCGCCGCATCCCGCGCCGGCCGCCTACGCGAAGAAGTTCACGGGCAAGTATCTGCACCGCAATCTCGATGGCGGCATTGGCCACAATCTCCCCCAGGAAGCGCCCAAGGAGTTCGCGCAGGCCATTCTGCAAGTCACGCATCTGTGACGGGGGCCGCGATGCAAGCGCGTTTTCTCAAGCATCGCGCGCCCGTCGTGCTCGCACTGCGCACGGCTCTCGCGCAGGTTCCCGCTGCGTGGGCCCAGTAAGGTACGCAAGCGCCGGGGCAGGCCGCATCGCCGATCTACGGCTTGACGATTGCGCCCGGCTACCGCAAGTGGGAAATGATCGCGACTACTTGTTTACTCGATTTGCACCTTGACAGGGTGCAGGGGCTCCTGATTCAGGATCGGTGACATAATTCCGCAGTTGTCTTCACACTGATCGGGAGAGCCCCATGCAGCGGACATACCGTGGAAGTTGCCATTGCCAGTCGGTGAAGTTCGAAGCCCTAATCGATTTCAGCAAGGGCACGGGAAAATGCAACTGCAGTTTCTGCGGAAGGCTCCGCCTCTGGCTCGTCCAGGTTCGCCCGGAAGCATTCGTCCTGCTTTCGGGCGAAAGCGATCTCACGCATTACGAAGGGAAGAACCCGGTAGCCCACCATCCGTTCTGCAAACACTGCGGCGTGCATGTATTCGACCGCGTCGATATGCCGAATGGAACGGGTTACCCTTACATCAACGTGAATATCATGTGCATCGACGACTTCGACCTGAACGAAGCCCTCGATGCACCGATCTCCTATGCCAACGGTCTCGCGAATGATTGGGGCAATCCGCCTCCGGAAACGCGGCACCTTTGAGTGTCTCAGGGCGCTCGTCCCGCATGTTGAGCAATGCCGGGCTCGCGGCCGTCCAGCTGATGCCGCTCAGACGTGAACTGAACGAATTCGGCGCGAAACCGTGAAGGGTCATCGAGCGATCCGGCGTAGATCGTCACGATATCCGGCGC
Organism: Paraburkholderia sp. BR10141; assembly: GCF_056155635.1. Taxonomy (NCBI): domain Bacteria; kingdom Pseudomonadati; phylum Pseudomonadota; class Betaproteobacteria; order Burkholderiales; family Burkholderiaceae; genus Paraburkholderia; species Paraburkholderia sp. BR10141. The sequence goes on from NZ_JBMIQH010000015.1 coordinate 16,548, forward strand.
ATGCTGCGGTGTGCCAAAGAGCAGGCTGCCGCAATGCGCACAGGAATTTCGTGTCGTTGGCATGCCGCTGCCGCCCGTTATCGTGTAAGTGCGGATTTCGCCTTCGAACGAGAATTCGGCCGCACTCACCACGACTACCGGCAACCCGGCCGATCCGGAAGCGCGCTGGCAATCGCGGCAGTGACAAACGAGCTGCGCGAACGCTGCGCCGCGAGCCTCGTATTGCACCGCGCCACACAGGCAGCGGCCTTTCCAGTCTGTCGACATCGGTCTTCTCCGTTTTTGCGGGTACGCGCGCATGTTACGCGTATAGTCGGTCTCATCGCGCGCTGCTGCCGGATCTACGCGGGCAAACGCGTGATCGCCGCCGCCCCGCCAGCCGGAGCGGCGCCGCGCCAGCCGATCATCCCTGCTTGCCCTGAATGCCCAGCAGATCGCGAACTTTCTGCTCGGTCTGCGCGTAGTCGCCCTCGCCGAAGTGGGTATAAACGAGCTTGCCGTTCTGGTCGATGAGGTAGACCGCCGGCCAGTACTGGTTGCCATAGGCGTTCCACGTCGCGTAACCGTTGTCCTGCGCGACAGGGTACGTAATGTCGTATTGCTTGATCGCCTTCTGCAGGTTGCCGGTGTCGCGCTCGAACGAATATTCTGGCGTATGCACGCCGACCACCACGAGACCCTTGTCGCGATAGCGCGCGTCCAGCTCCTTGATGTGCGGGATAGTGTGCGCGCAGTTGATGCAGTCGAAGGTCCAGAAGTCGACGAGCACGACTTTGCCGTGCAGTTGCTTGAGGTCGAGCGGCGGGCTGTTGAGCCAGTTGTTGATGCCGGTGAAGTCGGGCGCCTGCGCGCCGGTCTGCAGCGCGGCCGAGCCGCCCGACGGCGCTTCGCCCGAAGCGTACGCGGCGAGCCCGGCGGTGGCCGCGAGGCCGATGGCAACAGCGGCTATCTTGAGACGAGAGATCATGAGAGTTCTCCTTGTGTGGACGACGAGCGTATTGGACCGCTCCCACGTATCTGGCTCGTGTCCCGCTTGCGGCACTGTTGAAACGTAGTGTGTCGCCGGCGGGGCGCGATACGTAGGGATACAAATCGTCCACTGCGCGGCCACAGCTTCGCGGGCCGCTGCACGCCGTGCGCGTGTTTGTATCCCTATGTATCCAGCCGCCTGCGCGATACATGACGATGCACGACGCCCGCGTTCCGGACATTCCCCGGATACATGCCCGCGCTGAAATACGGCACATGGCAAGTCCGCCGACATTCGTCTGGAGACCGAACTCATGTTACTCATCGTCATCGCATTCGTGGGCGGTGCGTTCACCGTCCTGAGCCCCTGCATCCTGCCGGTCGTGCCGTTCGTGTTCGCACGTTCCGAGGAGCCTTTCCTCACTGGCCGGCTGCCCATGCTGCTTGGCCTCGCGCTCACGTTCGCGCTGCTCACGGGGCTCGGCGCCGCCGGCCTGAACGGCGCGGCGCAGCTGAGCGAGTACGGCCGCTGGATCGCGCTCGGGCTCTTCGCGCTGTTTGGCGCGGCGCTCCTCTTTCCCGCGCTCGCCACGCGCCTTTCCGGCCCGCTCACTGGGCTCGCCGACCGCTTCATGGCGCGCTCGCAGGACGACGGCGCGTCGCGCCGCATCGGTTCCGCCGTGCTGCTCGGCGCCGCGACGGGCCTGCTGTGGGCGCCGTGCGCGGGGCCGATCCTCGGTCTCATCATCACCGGCGCGGCCCGCCACGGCGTGACCTGGCAGACGTGGGCCGCGCTCGCGGCCTATGCCGTGGGCGCCGCCAGTTCGCTCGCGGCGGTGGCGGGGCTCGGCCATCGCGCGATGGCTGCGCTCAAGCGCTCGCTCGGCGTGGGCGAGCATGTACGGCGCGCGATGGGTGCGCTCGTGCTGCTCACGGTCGGTGCGATCGCGCTGGGCGTGGATACGCGCCTGCTTGCGCTGGTGCCGGGCGCGCCGACCAATGGCGTGGAAGCGCGCCTCGTCGATCTGCTTGCGAGCCCCGCTGCGGCACGGCAGACGCCGAGCGCGGAGCCAGCGCGTCATGAGGAGCGGGTAGCCCAGGCTCGTCCAGCGGTACGAGACGAACCAGCGGCCCACATCGTGCGCGTGTCGCTGCCGGCCCCGGCGCCCGCGGTCGATCTTCCGGTGGAAGGCCGCCTGCCGGCGCTCGACGGCGCGAACGCGTGGCTCAACTCCGCGCCGCTCACGCCCGAAGCGCTGCGCGGCAAGGTCGTGCTGGTCAACTTCTGGACGTATTCGTGCATCAATTGCCTGCGAACCCTGCCGTATCTGAAGACGTGGGCCGACCGCTACCGTAACGACGGCCTCGTCGTAATCGGTGTGCACACGCCGGAATTCGGTTTCGAGCATGACACGGGCAACGTCAAGCGCGCGCTGGCCAATCTGGACATCCGCTATCCCGTCGCTGTGGACAGCGACTACCGCATCTGGAACGCCTTCGGCAACCAGTACTGGCCGGCGTTCTATCTCGTCGATGCTCAGGGGCGCGTGCGCTATCACCACTTCGGCGAAGGCGACTACGCGCAGGCCGAGCAGGCGATCCAGCGACTGCTGGCCGACAACGGCCGCGCCGCGCCCGCCGCCACGCCGACAGCACCGCAGTCAAGCGGCGCGCTGGCTCCCGCGGATCAACGCGACATCGGCTCGGGCGAAACGTATGTGGGGTATCGCGAGGCGCAGGGCAATGCGAACGCGCAGCGCGTGCAGGCCGATACGGCCGCCGCGTACACGTTGCCGGGGCAGCTCGGCTTGAACCAGTGGGCGTTCGGCGGGCAGTGGAACGTGGGCGCCGAGTCCGCCGTGGCGGGCGCGCCGCAGGCGAGCATTGCCTATCGCTTCCATGCGCGCGACCTGCATCTGGTGCTTGCGCCCACTGCCGACGGCAAGCCCGTGCGCTTTCGCATCAGCATCGACGGCGCGCCTCCGGGAGCCGCGCATGGCGCCGACGTCGCAGCGGACGGCACCGGCGTCGCCACGAGCGCGCGCCTCTATCAGCTCGTGCGGCAGTCCGGCCGCATTGGAGATCACACCTTCGAGATCCGCTTTCTCGACCCGGGCGCGCACGTCTACAGCTTCACGTTCGGCTGATAAGCGCCACGCCACGCCGCGCCGCCGTGCCCTCGCGGGCCGGCGGCGTTTGCGTTATGGCTGTGCCGCGCATCGCGGAGGGCTTTTTGTAGCGCAATGTATCTGCGGGCAATTCGGACACGTTCATATGCAAACCGCGCCCCAAATGGAAACACGGCAGATACATCGGGACGTTCAAATACACCTACGCCAGCTCGATACACCCCTCGCGCTGAACTGAACCCGGTTTGAACCCGATCGCTGTCTACCTCATTCCTCTTTGGAGAACGTCATGAAAGCCCTCAAACTCCTCGCCCTCGCCGCTGTTGCCGCCGCCCCGGTTCTGTCGTTCGCTCAGTCGAACGAGCCCGTCACCCGTGCGCAGGTGCGCGCCGAACTCGTGCAGCTGCAGAAAGCCGGCTACAACCCGGCCGCCGACGAAACCCAATACCCGCGCAACATCCAGGCCGCGCTGGCGCGCGTGGAAGCCACGCAGGTCGCGCAGCAAGCCGCTTCGCCGTCGTATGGCGGTGTGACGGCCGGTTCGTCCGATGCGTCCGCTCCGCGCAAGCCGCATCACGCCATGAACGGCACGAACGCCGCGCGCGCTGCGCAGGACGATATCCCCGGCCTCGGCCCGATCTACGCGCATTCGTAATCCGCCTTTCCCGACCCACCGAACGACCCGATAAGAGAAGAGAGAAAAACGATGGCTTCGATCAAGCAGATTTTTACGTCCGTGGCGTTCCTCGGCGGCCTCTTCGCGCTGCAAGCGGCGCATGCCGCGCCGCCGCAGGACCTGAAAGGCACCAACGTCGTGCTGGTGCACGGCGCGTTCGCCGACGGCTCCAGCTGGAACCGCGTGATTCCGCTCCTCGAAGCGCGCGGCCTGCACGTCGTCGCCGTGCAGAACCCGCTCAGCTCGCTCGCCGACGACGCTGCCGCAACGAAGCGCGTGATCGAGCAGCAGAAGGGCCCGGTCGTGCTGGTCGGCCACTCGTGGGCAGGCGTCGTGATCAGCGAAGCCGGCAACGACGAGAAGGTGAAGTCGCTCGTGTACGTGGCGGCCTTCGCGCCCGACAACGGCCAGTCGATCGCCGATATCACCCAGGGCCAGCCGGACGCGCCCTGGGCAAGCGAACTGCGCAAGGACTCGGCGGGCTACCTGACGCTTTCGGACAAGGCGATCCGCGAGGACTTCGCGCCCGACCTGCCGCCCGCGCAGCAACGCATCGTGGCGGCGACCCAGGGCCCGTGGTTCAGCGGCGCCCTCTCGCAGAAGGTCACGCAGGCCGCGTGGCACGACAAGCCTTCGTATTTCGTCGTGACGGCGCGCGACCGCATGATCGCCCCCGCGCTGCAGGAATCGATGGCGAAGCACATCGGCGCAAAGGTGACACAAGTGAACGGCAGCCACGTCTCGATGCTGAGCCAGCCGAAGGCCGTGGCCGACGCGATCATCGACGCGGCGGAACACGCGCAGCAGGACGTCAAGTAACCGGCCCGCCTCGGCCGTGCGGTGGAAGCGCTTCGACTCGCGCGACCGCTCGCCCGCCGCCGACATCGCACCCGAGGAGCACCTGAATGCAACGCTGGGCACAGGGACTGATAATCTGCACACTTCCGTCATCGTCCGGAAGGCCCGCCGTGCGCCCATTCAGTGCCCTCATCATGCTCGTCGGCGTCCTGCTCGCATCGGCAGGCTATGGCGCGACGTTCCTGTTCTCCATGCACGTGCGCGCCATCGGCGGGAACGACATCAACACCGGCGTGGCGCTCGCGGGCGCGGCGCTCGGCACCTTCGTGGGCGTCTCGCTCACGGGCTGGGTCGCCCAGCATGTGGGCGCGGCGCGCATGGCCGCGCTCGCGGCGCTCTGCGTGGGCGCGGGCGTGGTGAGTTTCGCGCTGGTCGAGCAGGTGAGCAGCTTCGACGTCGTGCCCGGCTTCCTCGTGGGCTTCGGCTGGGGCGCGTTCTGCCTCGCCGCGCCCATGGCGCTCGCCGAGCGCACGAACGACGCCGAGCGCGGCCTGTGGTTCCTGCGCTTCGCCACCATGCAGATGACGGGCATCGGCGGCAGTCCGGCGCTGGCGGGCTTTGCGATCCGCTTCTGGCGCATGCCGCTTGGCGGCGTGCTCTACACGATTGGCGGCCTGTGCGTGCTGGCGGCCGTCCTGCTCGAGCTGTTCGGCCGGCTCGCACCGCACGTGCGCTCCAGTACCGCGACGCAAGAACCGGCCTCGCCGGACCCGTGGCTCCTGAAGATGGGCGTGATCGCCCGCACGCGTGCGGTGTATCCCATCGTCATCATCGCGCTGGGCGGCTGCGTGTTCTCTGGCCTCATGACGTTCCAGATGTCGCTCGTGCAAGGCACCGAGGCGAAGGCGACGACCTTCTTCAGCGTCTACACGGTGACGGTCATCGCCACGCGCTGGCTGCTCTCGCGCGTGGTCATCAAGATGCGCTCCGAAACCGCGACGAAAGTGCTGCTCGTCATGATGGTGATGGGCAGCGCGGCGATGTTCGTCGTGCCGTTTCACGTGCTGTTTCAATCGGCGGCCGCGGTGCTGCTGGGCACCGGGTACGGGCTCGCTTACCCGATCGTCCAGCTTCAGGCCGTCAACGACTCCGTCGCCGCGCACCGCCGCGCCGCGCTCACGTGGTTCGTCGCGGCGTACTTCGTCGGCGCGTTCGGGTTTCCGACCGTCGGCGGCTGGGTGCTGGTGCACGGCGGCCGCGCGGCGCTGCTCGCGCTCATCGCGGCATGCGGACTCGCGGCGCTCGCGCTGGCGGTTCTGCGCGACCGGCAGCGTGTCGAGACGTTATCGGCCAGCGCCTGAACAGGTCTGGCAACTCTTAATTTCCTAACGAACCGGAGGGATCGTGACTGAACTATGGCGTTTATCCGCAACTGAACTCGCCAAGCGGGTTCGCGCGCGCGAGGTGTCGGCACGCGAGGCCGCGAAGGCCGCGCTCGATCGTCTCGAAGCCGTCAATCCGCTCATCAACGCGGTGATCGACTACCGGCCCGAGTGGGTCGTCGACCAGGCCGACAGAATCGACGCGGCGATAGCGCGCGGCGAAGACCCGGGGCCGCTCGCGGGGGTGCCCGTCACTACGAAGATCAACATCGACCAGGCGGGCTTCGCGACGACCAACGGCACGCGTCTGCAAAAGGATCTGATCGCGCAGGTCAACAGCCCCGCCGTCGAAAACCTCGTGCGTGCGGGTGCGGTGCTGCTCGGCCGCACCAATTCGCCGACCTTCGCCCTGCGCTGGTTCACGAGCAACCAGGTTCACGGGCATACGAAGAACCCGCGCAACGCATCGCTCACGCCGGGCGGCTCGAGCGGCGGCGCGGCGGCGGCGGTCACGGCCGGCATCGGGCATATCGCGCTCGGCACCGACATTGGCGGCTCGGTGCGCTACCCAGCCTATGCGTGCGGCGTGCATGGCCTGCGGCCCAGCATCGGGCGAGTGCCGGCGTTCAACGCGTCGTCGCCGGAGCGGCCGATCGGCGCGCAGATGATGTCGGGCGCGGGCCCGATGGCACGTACGGTCGAGGACCTGCGCGTGGCGCTCGCGGCGCTTGCCGCGCCCGACCTGCGCGACCCGTGGTGGACGCCGGCGCCGCTCATCGGGCCGGACGCGCCGCGGCGCGCGGCGCTCTGCCTGCGCCCGGGCGGCATGAGCATCACGAAGGAGGTGGAGGATGCTTTGCTCGACGCCGGCCGCCGACTCGCCGACGCGGGCTGGACGGTCGAGCAGATCGATGACGTGCCGCTCCTGCGTGACGCCGGCGAAGTGCAGGAACGCCTGTGGCTCGGCGACGGCTTCCCGGCGCTCGCCGACGCCGTGGCGCGTGACGGCGACCCGGGCGCGCAGGCGGTGGTGGACGGCGTGCGCGCCAAGGTCGCGGCGATGCCCGAGAACGTGGTGGTCCCGTCGCTGGTGCGCCGCACGACGCTCACGCGCGCATGGCGCATGTTCCTTGCGGAATATCCCGTGCTGCTGCTGCCGGTTTCGGGCGAACTGCCGTTCCCCGATAACCTCGACATGCAGGGCGCGGCGGGATTCCAGCGCGTGTGGGACGCCCAGCTGACCATGCGCGCATTGCCCGCGATGGGCTTGCCGGGGCTCGTCGTTTCGACGGGCATGGTGAAGGATGTGCCGGTTGGCGTGCAGATCGTCGCCGGGCACTTCCGCGAAGACCTGTGTCTGCTGGCGGGCCAGGCCATCGAGGAACGCGGCGCGCCGCCTTCGCCCATCGACCCGGCCATGTAAGCCGGGCGGGCGTTATGCGGGCTTCTTGACCACGGTGTCGTGAGGGGTGAGCGCCTGCCCTTCGCGGGTCTGCGGAAACATGGACAGCAACGGCTTGCCCGTTGCTTTGTCGATCAACCACGAATGCCGTTCGCCGCGCTCGAACAAATGGCGCTCGCCCCACTGCTGAAGCGCCACGATAACGGGGAAGAGGCTTTCCCCTTTCTTCGTTAGCACGTACTCCTGATAGGTCGTGCCGTCGGAGGCAGGCCGGGTTTCGAGAATGCCGGCCTCGACGAGATGGCTCAAACGGCCGGACAGGATATTGCGCGCCACGCCCAGATTGCGCTGAATGTCACCGAAGCGGTGAATGCCGTCGAAGACATCGCGCAGGATCATCAGCGACCACCTGTCGCCGATCACGTCGACCGAGCGCGCGACGGGGCAGGTCTCCTTCTGCATGGATTTGCGGCTTGCCATGGCGATTCTCTCTCTTGCTGGAACGTATTGACGTAATGCGTACGCCTCACGTAGTTGCATTTTAAAACCAGTCGACATACCATTCAATCAGTTTTGTTTTGAAACTGGATCGAAGATCATGGACGCGGATTCCGTTGCGCTTGCAACGCCGGCCCGCGGCGCTCCCGTGCGGCCGCGCGCGCCGTTGTCGCGCGGCCTCGTACTGCTGTTCGCCGTGGCCAGCGGTTTGAGCGTCGCCAATGTCTACTATGCGCAGCCCTTGCTGGACGCCCTGGCGCGCGATTTCGGCATCACGCGCGCCGCGGTTGGCGGCGTGGTCACGGCGACGCAGGCCGGTTGCGCGCTGGCGCTGCTGCTACTCGTGCCGTTGGGCGACAGGGTAGAGCGTAGCCGCCTGATGATCGTGCAATTGCTGGCGCTGGCGGGCGCGTTGGGCGTGGTCGGTCTCGCGCGATCCGTAACGGTGCTGCTGGCCGGCATGCTCGGTGTGGGTATGCTCGGCACGGCCATGACGCAGGGTTTGATCGCCTATGCGGCGGCGGCCGCCGCGCCCGACGAGCGCGGGCGCGTGGTGGGCGCAGCGGGCAGTGGCGTGTTCATCGGCCTGCTGCTGGCTCGCGTGTTCTCCGGCGGCGTGAGCGATCTTGCCGGTTGGCGCGGCGTGTATGGCTGTTCCGCCGCCGTCATGCTCGCCCTGGCCGTGCCGCTGTGGCGCCGGCTTCCGAAACTGGCACGCGGTGAGCCAGGCACGATGAGCTATGTACAACTGATCATCTCGATGTTCGCGTTGCTGCGCTCGGATCGCGTGCTGCAGACGCGCGGCGTGCTCGCGCTGCTGATGTTCGCGACCCTCAATATCTTCTGGAGCGCGTTGGTGCTGCCGTTGAGTGCGCCGCCCTACAATTTTTCTCATACGGCGATCGGGGCCTTCGGCATAGCCGGGGCGTCGGGCGCGCTGGCCGCTGCGCGCGCGGGCCACTGGGCCGATCGGGGTTGGGGCCAGCGCACCAGTGCGGCCGCGCTGGCGCTGCTGTTGCTGGCGTGGTGGCCGCTCTCGATGCTGGGACACTCGCTATGGATGCTGCTGGTCGGCATCGTGCTGCTCGATCTCGGCGGTCAGGCGCTGCACGTGACCAATCAAAGCCTGATTTTTCGCAGCAACGCGCAACTTCATAGCCGGCTCGTGAGTCTTTACATGCTGTTCTATGCGGTTGGCAGCGGGCTGGGCGCGATCGGCACGACGGCGACGTATGCCGCGGCGGGCTGGCATGGTGTGTGTACGCTGGGCGCGGCCGTGAGTTTGCTGGCGCTCGTGTTCTGGGCCGTCACGGTGCGCAGCATGCCGCGCGTCCCCGTGCGCCTGTACGTCGAATTGAAGCCTGAATGGAAACTCGAACCGGGAGACATGGATGGATGAACTGAAACTGCTGGCGGATGCCGACGCACGCGGCCTGCGCTATCTCGAAGGCAACGCCACACGGCGTGTTTTCCCCTCGAACGAAGCCATCGCGGCGCTCAGTGCGTTCGACGAGCCGCTGCCCGCGAGCGGATTACCCGCCGAAGACACGCTGTCGCTGCTCGACCGCGTAGGCTCGCCGGCGACGACGGCTTCGAACGGTCCGCGCTATTTCGGCTTCGTGATCGGCGCGGCGCTGCCTGCAGCGGCCGCGGTCGAGCGGCTCATGCTGGCGTGGGATCAGTGCGCCTCCACGTTCGACAACTCGCCGGTCGCAGCCACGGTGGAACGCATCGCGGGACGCTGGGTGCTCGAAGCGCTCGACCTGCCACGCGAAAGCGCCGTGGGCTTCGGCACCAGCGCGACAGCGTGCACGCTCGGTGCGCTCGCTACCGCCCGGCGCGCGCTGCTCGCACGGCAAGGCTGGGACTTCGACCGCCAGGGGCTGATGGGCGCGCCCGAAATCAAGGTCGTGGTCTCGGAACTCGCTCACATTACGGTAAAGAAGGCGTTGCGCATCCTGGGCTTCGGGCTGGAGCGCATCGTCTACGCGGCCGTCGATGCTCACGGCGGCGTGGATGCGGCGCGACTCCCGCCGCTCGACGACCGCACGATCCTGTGCCTGCAGGCCGGCGAGGTGAATACCGGCGAATTCGACCCGTTTGCGCCGATCATCGCGCGTGCGCGGGAGGCCGGCGCGTGGGTGCATGTCGATGGCGCGTTCGGCCTGTGGGCGCGGACCTCGTCACTGGCGGCGCTGACCGAGGGTATCGAAGGGGCCGATAGCTGGACGACCGATGCGCACAAGTGGCTGAACACGCCGTACGACTGCGCCATGGTCATTTGCCGCGATGCAACGGCGCTCGCCGAGGCGATGAACAGCGACGCGGCCTATTTGTCTGCGAGCGCCGACGCGCAGAAGAACCTCACACTGGAGTTCTCGCGCCGCGCGCGCGGCATTCCCGTATGGGCGGCGCTACGCACGCTCGGTCGCGAAGGTGTCGCGGCCATGGTCGAGCGCCATCACGCGCAGGCGCAGCGCATCGGCGCCGAACTCGAACGCCTGGGCTACGAGGTGCTCAACCGGGTCGTGCTGAACCAGGTGCTGTTCCGCGGCGCAACGGATGCCCAGACGCTGGCGCTGCGCAGCGCCGTGCAGGCTTCGGGCGAAACGTGGTTCGGCGGCACGATCTGGCAACGGCGGCCTGCGTTGCGGATCAGCGTGTCGTCGTGGCGCACGCGGGATGAAGACATCGAGGCGCTCGTGCAGTTGCTGGCATCGCTGCGCGGCGATTCGCGTGCGCCGTAGCGAACACCGGCGACAACGTTGCGCGCACAGCGAAAGCCCATTCTCGAGTCAACGTAGCAACGCGAGACTCAGCGCGATACCGGCCGCGTAAGTGCCGAGCGCGCCGATAAATCGGGCGGGATTGGGTTTTGCCATCGAGGGAAACGCGACCAGCCCGACGACGAGCAAGCACCGGCAGACGGTCGCGGCCACGATCAGCGCGAGCGTTGCCGGCGAGGGCGAGTGTGTGCCCAGATAGAGAAACAGCGCGGCCAGGAAGGGCACATATTCGGCCGTGTTCGCATGCGCGCGCACGAACTTGTGCAGCAGGCTGGCCGGGTCCGGCGCGCATCCCGAGAGCGTGCCTTCGCGAAAGCGAAGCATGGAAATGGACAGGCCGAGGCCAAACAGCAAAAGACCCAGCACGGCCACGCAGGCCAGCGCAATTCTGTCCATGACGGCCTCCCTGGCGAAAGAACGCGATGCGATTGTGGCGCGCGCTAGCCGACTTCCACGCGGTTGCGTCCGCTGTCTTTGGCCCGATAGAGCGCCACGTCCGCGCGTTTGACGATCGCACCGAAGTCATCCTCGCCCGGCAGGCGCTCCGTTACGCCGATGCTCACCGTAAACGGAACGGGCTTGCCCAGCCGCCATTGATGCTCGAAGTCCTGCTGCTCGATGGTCTGGCGCAATTCCTCGGCCACGGCCGTTGCCTGCTCGATATTGAACTCAGGCAGCGCGGCGACGAACTCTTCGCCGCCCCAGCGCGCAAACACGCCAATGCGCCTGTCGCTGTTCATCACGACTTTGGCCAGCACGCGCAGCACTTCGTCGCCGATGTCGTGCCCGTAGCTGTCGTTGATCTTCTTGAAGTAATCGATATCGAGAATAAAGACGGAAAGCGTTTTGTCGGCTTCGAGAAGCTGTTCAACGGTATCGGCAAATTCTCGGCGGTTCGGCAGGCCGGTCAGCTCGTCGGTGACGGCCTGCTTCTGAAGCAGATCCATCAAGCGAACGCGGTCGGCGATATCGCGAATCACGGCGGTGAATTCGATCAGCCCGCCCACGTTGATTTTCGAAATCGCAATTTCGACGGGCAACAGCGACCCATCCCGATGCAGCCCATACACGCGGTTGCGCTCGTCCATCTGCCGCGAGCGCACGGGCGAGCGCGCAAACAGGTGGACGTATTGCGAATGATTGGCGCGGTAGCGCTCGGGCAGAAGGTCCGTGATCGGTTGGCCGAGCATTTCTTCGGCAGAGTACCCGAACAGGTTTTCCGCGGCACGATTGAATAGCGTGATGCAATGCTGTTGGTCGATCGTGATGATGGCGTCGTAGGCTGCATCGACGACCGAACGAAAGCGCGACGTGCTGACTTCCAGTTCGTGCGTCAGCAACATCTTCGTGGTGATTTCAAGGCCTGTGACCATGATTTCGAGTACGGAGACTCCGCTTTCGGCGTGGCGTATCGGCTTCAACGACAGGCGCCACCAGTGCGTTCCGTCCCTCAGGTCATAGGCTTGCTCGAGTTCCCGGGCGACGCCGGATTCGAAGCACTGGGTCAGCTTTTTGCGGAATTCGGTTCGGGCGTAGTTGGGAATGAGCGAATCGAACGGTGCCGGGAACGACTTGATCGCGCTGCGCCTGCCGCCCGTCATGCGCATGAAATGATCGTTGCAGGCCGAAACCACGAACTGGCCCCGCTCGTCGCGGCCGATCATGGCCACGCTCGCAGCGATTTCGTCGACGAAATCGCGCATCATGTTCGACCAGTCGGCCATCGAGCCTCCTTTGCCCGGTTGCCCAATACACTGACGATATAGTAGTCCGCATTGCGCGGCGCGGCAGCGTAATGTGTCCCACGGACGTTTTCGAACATGCGGGTTCGCGCGCGTTCGCGCAGACCCCAGCGCGAAATCGGGGTAATTCGAAAATGCGAAGAATGCGAACGCCGAAGTCAGAATGGGAGGTAAATGCCGCGCTTTTTTACGGCATTTTTTCTTGTGCGAAGAAGAACGTCGCACCTACACTGGCGCGTCGACTTCGCCCGAGTCATTGCCATGTTTTGCCGCCCGCCGTTCAATCCTATGTTTCTCCGCTAATCATGCCGACGCGTTTTCGAGGCTGGTTGAAGCTCGCGCTTCTCACGTTTTCCGTCGACCAGATACTGACCGCCGTGTTCGGCTACGTTACCCAGCAGATCGATCCGGGCATTTCGGACATCGAGACGCTGATCTTCAGCTGCATTACATGCCTGCTCGTCAGCAACTGGCTGGTGACCGATGCGCGTGCCGCGTGGGCCACGGCAAAGAAGCAGGGCTTCATCGGGCCTGTACGAAGCGGTGCAAATGCGCACGAAGCGCCACTCGAAATTGCCAACGCGTGCCCGCGACGCTGGCTCGTCGTGCTGCATCTCGAGTTGAATCCGCAGCTCGCACAAGGCATGTGAGATTTAGACACGACGCACCGCTATTTTTAACACCGCTTTTACGCGTTCGGGAATACGCTGAAGTTGTGTTCACAACCTGCGAATAGCAATTCAAATCTCATGGCTTGCGCAAATCCCATCCCCCGTTACGAGATCGTGGCGCCGGCTCCGCGCCCGCGTGCAAAGGTCGTTCCGTTGCGGGCCCCGCGTGCCTGGCTCGAAGTCATGCTGACCGCGAATACCGAAGAAGCCGCGCGGGCGCATCTTGCGGCGCTGCTGCATTCCCCGCTCGGCGTCTACGTCGCGCAAACTGCCTTCGCGCGCGGCGCCATGCGTGTGCTACTCGATATCGCGCCCGAAGACATCGACTTCACGATGCATACGCTGATAGGCAGCGTGCCGGAAGCCACGATCGGCGCGTTGCGTCTGCGTACCGGCAACAAGGGGGCCTGATATGTTCGAGGGAATCCGGTTGCCCATCGTGACGCCGTTGCGCGATGGCGAGTGGATGTCGAGGCGTTGTAACTCCTGACCGACGAATACGCGAGTGACGGCGTTGCCGGCATCGCCGCGCTCAGCACGACCGGCGAGGCGGCGCTCCTGAACGACGTGGAGCGCGTGACCGCCGCGCCTTCGCCCTGATTTCGTTTCGCGCCCGCGCCCTCGCGGATTTTTTTTCGCGTTTTCGAACTTTCATCTTGTCGCGCTACTATCCCCCTACTGTGTCATGGGGAACCTACGAAGATGAAGTACGAGAACGCTCTGCAACGAGCGATCAAGGAGCGCCTCGAGCGCGCTATGGAGCTGGCCGAACTGTTCGGTCTGTTGATCATCGGCATTGGCACCGTGGCCGCCATGGGCGCCCTGATCTGGCATATGGTGCATTCGGACGGCGTGACGCTGACCGACCTGCTGCTGATGTTTCTCTACCTCGAGATCTTCGCCATGGTCGGGCAGTATCTCAAGGCTGGACAGCTGCCCGTTCGCTTCCCGCTGTATATCGCCATGGTGTCGATCGCGCGGGACCTCATCCTGCGCGCGGGCGCGAACACCGAGCTGCATTTGCTGGCGTCTGCGGGCGCGATCGTGCTGATCGCGCTGGGCGTGCTGATCATCCGCTTCGGGCAGGCGAAATATCCCAGCAACACCGATGAACGGCGCGTGGAAGAGGCGAAGTAGGCCGGTCCTGCTGAAGTCGTGCCGTTTTGAGTTATCGCAAGCAAACCGGCCCGAGCCGTGCGGCAATGGTGCGGCACGCGGCGAGCAGGGGTTCGATGTAGCTCTGCTGCGCATCCGCCTGGCGGCGGAACATCGGCATGCTGACGCTCACGCAGCCCACTGCGTGACCATCGGCGCCGAGAATCGCCGCGCCGTAACACCAGATCGACTGTTCGTTTTCTTCGCGGTCTTCCGCGTAGCCGCGTTGCGCCGTGAGTTCGATCTCGTCGCGGATCGCGTCGAGGTCGGTCATCGTATGCTCGGTGAAACGCACGCGCGGCGCCTGTGCGAGCATTGGCTCGCGCTCGGGCGGCGTGAGCGTGGCGAGCCAGGCCTTGCCGACCGAACTCGACGTGAGCGCCACGCGCGTGCCGATACGCGAAGCCATACGCACGGCGTGCGGACTTTCGAGCTTTTCGATGTACACCATCGCGCCGTCGCTGGGCACGGCGAGGTGCACTGTTTCCGAGGTGGTGTTGCGCAGTTCCATGAGCGCGTCGACGGCGGCGATGCGCAGGTCGGATCGCTCCCAGCTGCGGCTCGCGAGATTCACGAGACGCGGCCCGAGCGCGAACGTATTGCCGCCGCCCACGGCCGCGACGAGCCCTTCGGCCTGCAGCGCGGCGACGATGCGATGCACGGTCGGGCGCGGATAGCCGCTCGCGGCCACGAGCTTCGCGATGTTCGGCGGCGTGCTGGCATCAGCGATGAGCTGCAGCACGGCGATGAACTTCGAAAAGGCGGCCGTGCCGGCAACGCCCTTGGCGTCGCCGGATTGGGAGGAGGTGGGGGAATCAGTGGTCGACATCGGAAAGCTAGCGGGCGCCATGTGTGGCGCCATTATGCCCGCAATTCCTGCGGATCAGGCGCACAGATAGCCGCCGTCCACGGGCACGATCGCGCCCGTCATGAACGAAGCGGCGGGCGAGCAGAGAAACGCGGCCACGTTCGCGACTTCTTCGGGCTGCCCCCAACGCTTCATCGGCGTACGCTCGAGGATGCCCTGCGAGCGGCCGCCGTCGTCCTGCAGCGCCTGGGTGAGGGGCGTCGCGATCCAGCCGGGCGCGAGTGCATTCACACGGATATTGTCGGGCGCATAGGCAATGGCGAGCGAGCGCGTGAGCTGCGCCACGCCGCCCTTGCTGGCGCTATAGGCCGGCACGAGACCGCCGCCGAAAAAGCTCAGCATCGAAGCCGTGTTCACGATGCAGCCGGAAGAAGCCCTGAGCAGCTCGCGCGCGCTCGAACACACACGCATGGTGCCGTTGAGATTGATATCGAGCACGCGCTCGAACGCCTCGATCTGGTGCTCTTCGCCGCGGCTGATCACACCCGCGCAGTTCACGACGATATCGAGCCGCTCGCAGCCATTAACCAGTCGCGTCACGTCTTCGCTCGAACGCACGTCGAGCGAGGTGCGTTGCACGCCGGCATCGAGTACGTCTGGCGTGCCGGCGGGAGGCGGCAGGCCGGCGGCCGTGGTGTGTGCGCCGAGTTGTGCGAGCCGGTTGGCAATGGCCGCGCCGATACCGGAGTGGCCGCCCGTCACGAGCGCGACCTTCCCCGCGAGAAAATTGTCCTTGAATGTCATGATGCGTAGTGCGAATGAACAGATGAATCAGGTGGGTTGGGTCGCTGCCGTCCGGCGCTCGTTTTCAGGCACGACTTCCCTGACGACGAAGAGATAGACGAACGCGGCGGCGAACGCCACCGCTGCGCTGATGAGCAGGGCGTTCACGAACGAATGCGTCTGGTCGACCACGATGCCGGTGATGACCGGCGCAAACGAGCCGCCGAAATAGCCGCCGAAGTTCTGCATGCTGCCAAGCGACGCCACGAGATGGCGGGGAGCCGCCACGCTCACGAGCGCCCAGGCCGCGCCGCTCGACATGTTCACGAAGAACATCGCGACGGAAACATAGGTAATGGCGAGCGCGGTGCTCGGCGTGTAGGCGGCCGGCACGGTGAAGGCCGCCGCGCCGATCAGCCCGACGCACAGCGGCCACTTGCGGCTGCGGATCGGCGCCATGCCGCGCTTGAGCAGGTAATCGGAAATAAAGCCGCTGCTGGCCATGCCGATCGTGCCGAACACATAGGGAATGGCGACGAGCCAGCCCGTATGCGCGATGGAGATATGGCGCTCCTTCTCCAGATAGCCGGGCAGCCAGGTGAGATAGAGCCACACCATGTAGATCACGCCCATGAAGCCGAAGATCATGCCCCACGTGTTGCGCTGCTTGAGCAGCATGCCCCATTCGGCGAAGCTCAGTGCGCTCTTCTTCGGTGCTTCGGTCGCGCCGTCTTCGAGCCATGCCGTTTCTTCGGACGTGAGCACGACCTGATCGCGGTTGCGATAGACCACATACCAGCCGACCGAGACGAGCACACCCAGCACACCCATGATGATGAACATCGGACGCCAGCCGAACGAGAGCATCAGCGCGGTGAGCAGTGGCGGCGCGATCATCGGCGCGATGGTCGAGGAGGAGACGAACGTGCCGGTTGGCGCGCCGCGTTCGCGCACGGCGAACCATTCGTGAATGACCTTGGCGCCCGCCGGAAAGAGCGGCGCTTCGGCGATGCCCAGCACCACGCGTGCCGCCAGAAAATGATTGAGCGTTTGAATGAAGCCCCCCGTGACCTGCGCGAGCGACCACACCAGCATGCCGAGCCCGAGCATCACGCGCGAGCCGAAACGGTCGAGCATCGCGCCCACCGGCAATTGCGCGAACGCATAGGCGAGCGAGAACGCCGAAAGCAGCAAGCCCATTTGCGAAGCGTTCAGATGCAGTTCCTCCGCCACCGAATGGTTGGCGATGGAAAGCGTGCTGCGGTCCAGGTAGTTCACGATGCCCGCTATCGTCAGAAAGGCGATGGCGATCGTCTGGGTGCGTTTGAGCCGTTGCGATTTTTTGATCATGGGTCGTCTCCTTTTGGCTGTTATCGTGTGGGTGTCTTTGGGCGTGTATCAGTACGTGGCGCGGCCGCCGGAAAGATCGAATATCGCGCCGGTGCTGAACGTACAGGAATCCGAACAAAGCCATAGCGCGAGATCGGCGACTTCATCCACGGTGCCGAGCCGCCCGAGCGGACTCTTGTCGATCATCGTCTGCACATGGGCGGGCGCCATCTGCGCGAGCAGCGGTGTTTCTACGGCAGCGGGCGCAATGCCGTTGACGAGAATGCCCATCCGCGCGAGTTCCTTGCCGAGCGATTTGGTGAGCGCGATTACACCGGCCTTCGCCGCGCTGTAGGCGGACGCGTTCGGCGTGCCCTCCTTGCCCGCGAGCGATGCCACGTTGACGATGCGCCCCGAACCGGCGCGGCGCATGGCGGGCACGACGAAGCGGCAAACGTGATAGGTGCCCACCAGATTGACGTCGACGATGCGTTGCCATTCGGCGGGATCGTACGCATCGAGCGGCACGGTCGAACCGGCGAAACCCGCGTTGTTCACGAGGTAGTCGATGCGCCCGAACTCGGCGAGCGTCGCTGCCAGCGCCGCTTCGATCGTCTCGGGGCGCGTGACGTCGGCTTCGATGTGACGGGGCGCGTCCTGCGTATCCAGCGGGCCGGGCACGCGGTCCCAGTTGACCGTGCGCGCCCCGCCGCGCGCGAACGCATTGCAGATCGCGCGGCCGATGCCGCCCGCCGCGCCGGTCACGACGGCCACGCGCCCCGCGAAATCGTACCGGGCGCGGGTCATCGGATGAACTGGTCCACGTAATCCTCGCCAAGACCCACCGCCGCGTAATGCTTGCGGCACATGTCGATCTTCGTGAACACGTCCTCATAGCCCGTGTAGTTGCCCCACGGATCGCAATAGAACATCACGCCGTTGACCTGGAAGTAGGTGATCATCTCTTCGACGTCTTCCGGTACGTAGAGCGTATGCGTTTCGCCGGGCGGCTCGAACACGTAGCTGCCTTCGGTCGCTTCCCAGTCGTGCTCCAGATAGCGCCAGCGGCCCTTGAGCACCATGCCGTGAACGGCCTGCGGATGCCGATGCCTGCTCAGGACACCTGATTTACGCACGCGCAGCAAATTCATCCAGTAGCCCTGTGCCGTGTTCAGGCACAGCGGACGGAACCATACGTTCTCGGCCTGGGGTACCCACACGCGCTCGTCGGTGGGAATGGCGTGGGGAATGACGATTTCCTGCTGCGCTTCCTTGGGGAACGGAAGCTGATACGGCGTCATGGGGGAGTAGGGCTTGTCCGTCATCAATTGCTCTCGTTATGTCCATAATATGGACGCTAAGTCCACGATATGGTTCATTGTGCGGGAGGGATTTGATTGAGGTCAATGCCAGGGTTTCCCCGGGGCCGGCTGTCGTGCGCTTCAGAATTCAATGCCTTGCTTGTCGCACAGCGTTTCGATGAGCAGCCGCGGCGCGGGGGCGAGCGGCGCACCCTGGCGTGTGACCAGTTCATACGGTTCGCTGCGGGAAGCGAGGCGCAGCGGCAGGATGCAGGCCATCGCCTGGCTCGCGAAGAACTGCGCAACGTCGATCGACACCAGCGCGACGAACGAGGGATTGCCTTGCAGCAGCGCCAGCGTTGCGAACGCGGAGGTCGTTTCTAGCAGATGCGTGGGAAAGCGCAGTTCGGCCTCGCGAAACTCGCGTTCGAGCAACAGCCGCATCGGCATGTTGGCGCGGTAGACCACCCAGCGATACTTCTCCGTGTCCTTGAGGGTGAGCTTCTTCGCGCGGTGCAGCGGATGCCGCACGTTGGCGATCACGGCGAGCGTTTCGTCCTGCAGTTTGAGGCTCTCGTAGAGATGCGGCGTCTGGCTGACCGTGGTGCGGCAGATCGCGAGATCGAGCCGGCCCGCATCGATCTGGCTCAGCAGCGCAGCACTCGTGTCTTCGACGATTTCAACCGACATTTCCGGATGCGCCGCGATCAGCGTGGAAATCGCGTCGGTCAGCAGCGGCACCGCGCCCATGATGACCCCCACCGCTACGCGTCCGCCACGCCCGCGCGAGAGTCCGACAAGCTCCTCGCGCAAATGCGTGAGATCGGTGTGGATCAAGCGCGCGTAGCGGATCGCGCAGTGACCGGCCTCGGTGGGCTCGAGACCTCGATTGGTGCGATTGAAGAGCGCGGTGCCAAAGGTGGTTTCGATCTCCTGCAATGCCTTGCTGGCGCCGGGCTGCGTGAGTGAGACCTGTTGGGCGGCCTTCAACAGCGAGCCGTGATCGCCCAGGGCGATCAACAGCCGAAGTTGCTTCACATGGAGGCGGGAGATGATCGAGTTGAGCGACGGGGTCATGGGGTTGAGGAAAAGTTATAGCTGTATCAAATCTTCTCAATTACCGCGTATAAGGTGTCTCCCTATACTGGCCCAAAACAATAGCACTATGCGGCCGAAATGCGGTAATTGCATTGCCGTTGCCAGCGTTTGCCGCCGCAACGGCCGAATTCACTATAACTGAAACTCAATCCTATGTCCCTCATCAACTACGTCACGCAAATCCAGTTCGATTTCGGCGCCATTCATTTGCTGCGGAACGAATGCGAACGTGTGGGCATCAGCCGGCCATTGATCGTCACGGACAAGGGCGTACGCGCGGCGGGGATCGTCGATAGGGTGCTGGGCGCGCTGCCAGGCGTTGCGCCCGCAACGATCTACGACGGTACCCCACCCAATCCGAGCGAAGCGGCCGTGCGTGAGGCCGTGGCGGCCTATCTCGCGGGGGAGTGCAACGGCATCGTCGCCGTTGGCGGTGGCTCCGCCATTGACCTCGCCAAAGGCGTCGCCGTTTGCGCGACACACGAAGGACCGCTGCAGCGCTTCGCGGTGATCGAAGGCGGCGCGGTGAACATCACGGCGAAGACGGCCCCGGTGATCGCCGTGCCGACGACGGCGGGCACCGGCAGCGAAG
This sequence comes from Paraburkholderia sp. BR10141, assembly GCF_056155635.1. NCBI lineage: Bacteria > Pseudomonadati > Pseudomonadota > Betaproteobacteria > Burkholderiales > Burkholderiaceae > Paraburkholderia > Paraburkholderia sp. BR10141. The sequence goes on from NZ_JBMIQH010000015.1 coordinate 36,667, forward strand.
TGGGGCGCGGCGCCATTCTCATTCTCGACGACGGTCGCAAGGTCGGTGTGATCTCCCCGTACGTGGTGCCGCGCGTGGCGATTTGCGATCCGGAACTCACGCTGGGCTTGCCGCCCGGTATGACGGCGGCGACGGGCATGGATGCCATCGCACATTGCATGGAGACCTTCCTCGCGCCCGCCTTCAATCCGCCCGCGGACGGCATTGCGCTGGACGGCTTGTGGCGCGCGTGGCGTCATATCGAGCGCGCGACGCGCGATGGCGGCGACCGCGTGGCGCGGCTGAACATGATGAGCGCGTCGATGCAAGGCGCGCTTGCGTTCCAGAAGGGTCTGGGTTGCGTGCACAGCCTGAGCCATTCGCTCGGCGGCATCAACCCGCGTTTGCATCACGGCACGCTGAACGCGATTTTCCTGCCGGCTGTGCTGCGGTTCAACGAGGCAGCGCCTTCGGTGCGCGAGGAAGGCAAGCTCGACCGCCTCGCGACGGCAATGGGGCTAGGCAGCGGCGCCGAAGTGGCGCCTGCCGTGCGTACGATGACCGAGCGCCTGGGTTTGCCGACGGGCCTCGCGCAACTCGGTGTGAACGCCGGGCTGTTCCCCGAGATCATCAAGGGCGCGCTCAAGGATCACAGCCACAAGACCAATCCGCGCGAGGCCTCCGAAGACGATTACCGCGCCATGCTCGAATCGTCGATGTAAAGCGGCGCGGCGTTTTAGTCCCACGGCGGGGCGAGGCCCGTAGGGCGCACTTCACGACCGTTGCGTTCGAGCGCGGCGATCTGCACCATGTCGTCATCGTGAGTTCCAGCGTTTGCGCGAGCAGGTTGCTGGTCAGGTTCTCGCGCTTCGTCGAAGCGGGAATGATGGAGTAGTTCAGGCGCAGTGCCCAGGCGAGCGCCACCTGCGCGGGCGTGGCGTGGCGCCGTTCGGCAATCGCGCCGACGACCGGATCGCCGAGCACCTTGCCGTAGGCGAGCGTCATGTACGACGTCACGTGAATGCCTTCCTGCTTCAGGAACTCAACGAGCTTGCGATTCTGCAGATAAGGGCTCAACTCGATCTGGTTGGTCGCGATGTTTTCCTTGCCGACCACTGCGACAGCCTGCTTCGTCAGCTCGATATTGAAATTGGAAATGCCGATCTGTCCGGTCAGCCCTTGCAATTTCGCCTCGGCCAGTGCGCGCATGAATTCTTCGAGCGGTACGCCGTTGTTGGGCACGGGTCAATAAATCAGCGTGAGATCGACTGCGTCAGTGCGCAGCCTCTTCAGGCTCTCCTTCAGGCTCGGCACCAGCTTTTCACGCGCGTAGTTGTCGACCCAGATCTTGGTCGTGAGAAAGAGATTGTCGCGCGCGATGCCGGAAGCGGCGATCGCTTCGCCGACTTCGGCCTCGTTGCGGTAGATCTGCGCGGTATCGATGGCGCGGTAGCCGACTTCGAGGCCGTTACGCAGGGAGTCGATCACAGCCTGGCCTTGCAGGCGGAACGTGCCGAGGCCGAATGCGGGAATCTTGCGCATGTTGCTCTCCACAAAAAATGATTGGGTAACCTAATCGAAAATAGTGATTTAACGCGAGCGCCGGCTCATGACGATCCAGGACGAGGACGAGTGCAACGCCGCCAAGCGCGACGAACGCTGCAGCGTAGACCGAGGTCGCGGTCGAGCATGGCATCGTGCCTGGTGGGGCACCGGCTAGTTGGGCCACTTAGCCCGAAGCGTTCGCATGAGCGGAGTCCGGCGTTACCGCGGCTTCAACACTGTCGTCATATATTCCGTCGCGAATTCTGTGAATGCCTGCACGCGCAGCGGCAGCCGCCTTTGAACGGGATAGACGATTTGCGCGGCGAGTGGTTTCGCCTGCCATTTCGGCAAGACGCGCACGAGGCGGCCCGATATCAGATCCTCCTCGATCAGCCATTCCGGCAACACGGCCAGGCCCAGCCCCATGCGCGCGGCCTCGCGCATGCTTGTCACCCCCTCCGAGATCATCACGGGCTCGATCTGCAACGTATACGTTGCCGCGCCCGAATACAGCGTGACATCTCTCGAACCGCCGAATTGCCGGCTCGAAAGTGCGATCCACGGTAAGGCCTGGAGACTTTCCGGTTTGCTGGCGAACTTGTGATCCTTGAGGAAGGCGGGCGAGGCAACCGGATAGCGGCGGATCTCGCCCAGCGAGCGCGCCACGACGCGATCGTCAGTGAGCACGCCAGCGACGATACCCGCGTCGCAGCCCTCTTCGATCATGTGCAGCGGGCGGTTCGAATAGGCCAGCTCCATTCTCACTGCCGGGTGCGCCTGGATAAAGCTGCTGATCATCCGGCTCACCACGGACTGGCCAAAGTCGATGGTGGAGAACACGCGGATATTGCCGCTCAGCGCGCTCTGGTCGCGCCGCATGCGCTGCGCGGACTCCTCGGCTAGCGCGAGCAGCGCCTGGGCGTCGGCAAGGAATTGGTGGCCGGTTTCGGTGAGGCTCATGCGGTGCGTGTCGCGCCGCAGCAGCGCCGCGCCGCATTGATCTTCGAGCGAACGCAACTGGCGGCTCAGCGTGGGCTGGCTCAGATTCAGCTTGCGGGCCGCCGCGGAGATGCTGCCGCTCTCCACGATGGCAACGAAGGCCTGCAGCAGGCCCAGGTCGTTGAATATGGTCATACGCCGGGAGCATAACCGATATTCTGGCTATGCGGCTACCGTGGAGCGTTGGCTGGCGGGAAGATGCACCCATCGCATCACGTTGCATCACCCACCCAACCGGAACGGAGAGTCACCATGAGCACGCAAGCCAACACCAGCAAAGTCGCGATCGTCACCGGCGCTTCCCGCGGGATCGGCGCATCGATCGCCAGACGCCTCGCGGGCGAAGGCATCGCAGTCGTCGTCAACTACGCCGGCCGCGCCGCAGACGCCAATGCGGTCGTGGAGGACATCAAGGCCGCGGGCGGTCGCGCCGCGGCGATTCAGGCAGACGTGGCCGTGCCCGCCCAGGTGGCCGCAATGTTCGACCAGGCCATTACGCTCTTCGGCGGCGTGGATATCGTGGTGAACAACGCGGGCATCATGCAGCCGGGCCTCGTCAATCTGGCCGATACCGATGACGCCCTGTTCGACCGGCTCGTCGCGATCAACCTCAAGGGCACCTTCAATACGCTGCGCATTGCCGCGAAGAAGCTGCGCCAGGGCGGCCGCATCGTCAACTCTTCGAGCAGCATCCAGGCGCTCGCGCTGCCGGGCTACTCGGTGTACGCCGCCACCAAGGCTGCCGTGGAAGCGATGACCAACATCTTCGCCAAGGAACTGCGCGGCCGCAATATCACGGTGAATGCGGTCGCCCCCGGGCCTACCGCAACCGAACTGTTCCTCAAGGACAAGACGCCCGAGCAGATCGAACGCCTCGCAAAGATGCCGCCGCTCGAACGGCTCGGCCAGGCGGACGACATCGCCGAGGTGGTCTCGTTCCTTGTCGGCAACGGCGCAGGCTGGATCGACGGTCAAACGATCCGTGTGAACGGCGGCATTGTTTGATGTCCTGATCAAGCGTTTCATGACGAACAAGGAGCCCATCATGAAGAAGGTCATTGTCGTTACCGGCGCATCGAGCGGTTTTGGCCGCCTCGCTGCCGAAGCACTCGCGAGCGCCGGTCATACCGTCTACGCGTCCATGCGCGCGAGCGCCGGGCGCAACGCCCCGGTCGTCGCGCAGATGGCGGAATTTTCGCTGCACAAGGGCGTGGATCTGCGCACCGTCGAACTCGACGTGCAGTCACAGGCGTCCGTGGACGCGGGCATCGCCCGCGTAATTGCCACAAGCGGGCGTATCGATGTGATCGTCCACAACGCGGGCCACATGGCCTTCGGGCCGGCCGAAGCGTTCAGCCCGGAGCAGTATGCACACCTGTACGACATCAACGTGCTGGGCACGCAGCGGGTGAACCGCGCGGTGCTGCCGCACATGCGCGAGCGGCGGGAGGGCCTCGTGGTGTGGGTGTCGAGCAGCAGTTCCGCGGGCGGCACGCCGCCTTATCTCGCGCCGTATTTTGCGGCGAAGGCCGCCATGGATGCGATTGCGGTGCAGTACGCACGCGAGCTTGCGCGCTGGGGCATCGAAACGTCGATCATCGTGCCGGGCGCCTTCACCTCGGGCACGAATCACTTTTCGCATGCGGGCAGCCCGGAAGACAAGGGCGTCGTCGCCGCCTATGAAGCCGGCCCCTATGCCGGGTTCGGCGAGCAGATCCAGGAGGCGTTTGCCGCCATCGTGCCGCCGCAAGCCGACGTGGGCCTCGTGGCCGAGGCGATCGTCGATGTGGTCGATGCCCCCTTCGGGAAGCGGCCCTTCCGGGTGCACGTGGACCCGACCCAGGATGGCGCGGACGTTGGCTTTGCCGTACTGGACCGCGTGCGGGCGGAGATGCTGCATCGCGTGGGCCTCTCCGACCTGCTCGTGCCGCGCGGGCACGGCGACGCGTGATGCCACCGGCGGCGGGCGGCGGGGCGCGCTTACTCCGTGAGGCACTCCGACGCCTCGAGCCCGCGCAATGCCGCTTCGAACTCCTCGACAGGAATCGGGCGGCAGAACAGATAGCCCTGATACGCGTAACACCCGGCCGAGGCGAGGAAGGCGCGCTGCTCTTCGGTCTCGACCCCTTCGGCGATCACGCCGAGGCCCAGGCTGTGCGCGAGCGCCACGATGGTGCGGGCGATCGCGGCGTCGTTCGGGTCGACGAGGACATCGCGCACGAAGGATCGATCGATCTTCAGTTGAGCGAGCGGCAGGCGCCTCAAATACGAAAGCGACGAATAGCCGATGCCGAAGTCGTCGAGCGCGAAGACGACGCCGTTCGCCTTGAGCGCCTCCATCTTCTCGATGATCTCCTGCACGTTGTCGACCAGCACGCTTTCGGTCAACTCGAGCTTGAGCCGGTCCGCTCTTGCGCCAGTCTGTTCGAGCGTGGCCAGCACGCTTTGCACGAAGTCGGGCTGGTGCAGCTGCTGCGCGCTGACGTTGACCGCAATGGTCAGATGCTCCGTGTCGGGCTGCGTGGCCCAGCGCGCCAGCTGGGTGCAGGCCGCGCGCAGCACCCAGCTGCCCAGCTCGGCGATGAGCCCGGTTTCCTCGGCCACGGGAATGAAATCGGCCGGGTACACGAGCCCGCGCAGCGGATGACGCCAGCGTACCAGCGCCTCGACGCCGGTGACCCGGCCGCTGTCGATCTGCATCTGGTAGTGAAGCACGAACTCTTCGTTCTCGATGGCTTCGCGCAGTGCCGCTTCGAGCGCGGCACGTTCCACCACGACCGTCTGCATGTCGGGGTCGAAGAGGCGCACCGCGTTGCGTCCGCGTTCCTTGGACTTGTACATGGCGAGGTCGGCCTGCTTCATGAGGTCGTCTGTCGTCGCCTGCAAGCCCTTGAATACGGTTGCGCCGATGCTCGCCGTGCTGCGGTAGTCGATCTCGTCGAGTCGATAAGGATTCCCGAGCACGGCGAGAATCCGCTCGCCCAGGGCCTCGGCCTGGCGGGCCGCTTCGCAGGGAACGGGGTTCAGGTTCCCCACCACGACGACGAACTCGTCGCCGCCCACGCGCGCCACGGTGTCGCCCGCGGGTATGCTCGCCGCCAGGCGTTTGGCCACTTCCTGCAGCAGCAGGTCGCCCTTGTCGTGACCCAGTGTATCGTTCAGCGTCTTGAAGTGATCCAGATCGATGAACAGCAGGGCGCCGCTCGTGCCGTTTCTTGCGCTGTCGGTCAGGGCGTCTTTCAGGTTGTCGAGCAGCAGCGTGCGATTGGGCAAGCCGGTGAGCGCGTCGTAGAAGGCCAGCTCCTTGATGCGCTGGTCGGCGATCTTGCGCTCGGTGATGTCGCGCCCGCTCGTGCGGAAACCGATGAAGTCGCCTTTCGAGTCGGTAATCGGCACCCACGAGGCGCAGAGCCACATGAGCGAGCCGTCTTTGCGCACGCAGCGGAACTCCAGATTGTCGCCACGCGAGCCCAGTTGCGCGCCCCGGAACTCGGGCGCGACGTAGGAGGCATCGCCCGGATAGATCACGGTGCAGGCGAAGTCGCTCATGGCCATGCATTCGTCGACGGTATAGCCGATGTACTGCTCCACCGCCGAATTGATCCAGCGCGGCTTGCCTTCCGGCGACCACCAGATTTCCCAGTTGACCGTACAGTCCGCAATGGCGCGGAATTTTTCCTCGCTTTCGCGCAGTTCCTTCGTCATCGACGAGGCAAGACGTATCGCGCGGCTGCGGCCCGTCATCATGAGGCGCGTGAGCAGCGCGAGCAGCAGGCTCAGACCCGTTCCGGTGATTGCGATGAGCGTTGCCGCGTCGCGGCCGAAGCGCGCCTTGAAGCCGTCGCGCGCCATCAGCTTGAGCATCCAGTCGTGTCCGCAGACCACCAGATATTCGGTTGCCGAAAGATCGCTGGGCAGGTGAGGGGCCGGGGCACCCGACGTTCTGTAGAGCAACGCGTCCGGCGACGATTCCACGCCGTCGTAGATGGAGACCGAAAGGCCGGGCGGTTCCTCGCCGTAAAGGCTGGCAATGACGTCGTGCATGCGAAAGGACGCATAGACCCAGCCCACCAGCTGCGCCTGGCGTTCCGTGGCGTTTTCCGGCGCCGAGCCGCGTGCGTAGACGGGCATATACATCACGAAGCCGGGGTCGGCGGCGGGATCGGTGTCGACCGAGAGGCGCACCTTTCCTGAAATGGTCGCCATGCCGGTGTCGCGCGCCTGCTCCATGGCGCGCCGGCGCACCGGGTCGGCCCAGGCGTCGAAACCGGGCGCCGCGCGGTTGGCGCCGATATACGGCTCGCGCTGGATGATGGGTGCGTAGTTCGCGCGCGGACCGTCGGGCTGGATCGAGTAGCCCGGCACGCCGCGCTGCTGCATGGCCGTGATATGTGCGGCCTTTTGCGTTTGCGGCACCCACGCGACGATGCCGATGGCCTGGATGCCAGAAAAGTTGGCGTCGAGAGTGAGTGTATTGACGTACGCCCGGAACGCGTCGCGATCGACCTCGCCGGTGGCGGCAAAGAGGCTCTGCACGCCGCGCAGCAACAGCTGGTAAGTGCCCATGCGCTGTTCGATGCGGCTCACGACGTCGCCGAGTGAGTAATCGAACTGCGTCAGCAGTTCGTGGCGAGCCGCTTCCCGCTCGTGGTTCCAGAGCGTCCAGGTCACGCCGAGCGCGGCGGCGAGAACCAGTAGCGGGAGCAGAACGAGGCGCGTCCGGGTCATGGCGGCGTCTAGAAGGGGACCATCGAATCGGCGAGGTCAGGCTTGAAATACTTCGTGAAGATGCGCCGCACCGTGCCGTCCGCGATCATTTCGTTGACGAGGGCGCGCCACTTGTCCCGCTCCTCGGGCGAAAGCGCCTTCTTCGACATGATGAGTCCATGCGGAATGGGTGGATCGTCGAACTCCACGATATTGGTCACGCTCCGAATCTTCGCTTCATCGATGGCGGGATAATCGAACGGCTCGATGATCATTCCCTGAATGCGGCCAAGGATCAGCGCCTGGTAAAGCGGCTCGAGGCCCCCGGCCTGACTCACGCGGTTTTCGGCCGAGAGCGAATCGACCAGCCGGTTGGCCGACTCGCTATAGCGGAAGCTGCGGATCACGCCGAGCTGAAACTTGTCGTTGTGCTCGAAATCGGCCAGTTGATGAATGCCTGAATCCTTGCGAACCAGCAGATAGTACTTGTTGCTGAAGTACCAGGCAAAATCCGCGTATTGGTTGCGCTCCTCGTTGGCAATGCCCGACAGACTGAAATCGAGCGCGCCCGATTCGATGAGCTTCCAGATGCGTGCGCGCGACATCAGGCTCACGCGAATCTGGCAGCCGCTGCGCCGCGCGAGGGCGTCAGCGAAGTCCTTGTCGATTCCCGTGTCGGTGTCGACGGAGTAGAGCAGCCCGTGATCGTGTAAGGCGAGCGTAAATGAGCGCGAGCAGTCGGGGCCCGCGGCAACCGCGGTGCCAATGCAACCGAGCGCGAGCAGCAGGCCGCCAAGGCAGGTTCGAATCACAGCGTCTCCGTTGCGTGTCAATGGCCCGATAGCGGTGCACTGGGCGGAAAACAGACTTCACGTCTTATCGGCAGCGTGCTTCAATTCTTGAGACAATTCCAATTGTTTTTTTTGCACGCTTTTCGTGCGGGCGCTGGGGTGTTCAGGTGGGACGATTGCCCGTGCCCGCCAAAGCGCAGAGGCCAAAAAAAAGCGCCGGCGCAAGGCCGACGCAATTTTCAAAACGGGTTCGTGTAAGGAGGGCCCAGCCGGAAGGTGGTGGAAGGTGGCCCTCGCAACGGACGATCTAGCCGATTCGCATAACGTTCAGTTCTCTTCCACCGGGTCGCGGTTCAGCATGCTTTGCGGAATCGACAGAATCAGAACGCAACTCACGAGCAGACAGGCGCCCAGCGCATAGGTGCCGTTGTTGATGTCGCCGGTCAGGTCCTTCGCCACGCTGGTGATCATGGAACCCGTGAAGCCGGAGAGATTGCCGACCGAGTTGATGAGCGCAATACCGGCCGCCGCGGCCGTGCCCGAGAGAATCTGCCCTGGGAACGTCCAGTAAATCGGCATGAGCCCGAGGATCGCGCAGGTGGCGATCGTCAGGAATACGATCGAGAGCGGCACGTTGTGCGCGAAGAGTGCGCTCAGAATCAGGCCGACGCCGCCGATACAGGCCGGAATGGCCGCATGCAGGCGGCGCTCGCCCGTCTTGCGCGAGTGTGACGCATTCCAGATCATGGCGACGACGGCGCTGAGATAGGGAATGGCGGTCAGCAAGCCGATGTTGAACGTGCTCTTCACACCGGAAGCCTTGATGATGGAAGGCAGCCAGAATGCCAGGCCATAGAAGCCGGTATTGAAGGTCAGCAGGATGAACGTCAGCAGCCAGACACGCGGGCTTTTCAGCGCTGCCACGGCGCTATGCGTTTTTTTCGCGCTTTCCTGTTCGAGATTCTTTTGCAGCACGGCTTTTTCGGCGGCGCTCAGCCATGTCGCCGACTGAATGCCGTCGCCCATGCGCAGCAGCACCACGAAGGCGACGAGAATCGAAGGAATGCCCTCGAGCAACAGCATCCACTGCCAGCCGCCCAGGCCGAACAGTCCATGCGTGTTTTCCATCAGCCAGCCCGAGATAATGCCGCCGAGCGTGAGGCTCACCGGAATGGCGATCAGGAACCCCGACATCGCGACGCTCTGGCGACGCGCCGGAAACCAGTAGTTCAGGTAAAGAATGATGCCGGGGAAAAACCCCGCTTCGCAGACGCCGAGCAGAAACCGCAGGATGTAGAACATCGTCGAGGTCTGCACGTGAAAGAAACTCGCGAGCGGCGCGATAAAGGCGAGCGACGAAGACACGATGCCCCACGTCACCATGATGCGCGCGATCCAGAAACGCGCGCCATAGCGATGCAGGAGCAGATTGCTCGGCATCTCGAAGAGGAAGTATCCCCAGAAGAAAATGCTTGCGCCCACCGCATAGATACTGTCGCTCAAACCGAGCGAATCGAGCATCTGCAGCTTGGCAAAGCCGACGTTTACGCGGTCGAGGTAGGCGACGACATAGCACAGAAGCAGAAGCGGCAAGATGCGCTTCAGTACCTTGCGGTACAGCCGTTCTTCGGCTTCGTTGACGGCGGCCGGCGAGTCCGCAATCTGGGTCAGGGTTGGCATGGGATGTGTCTCCTTTCACATATGCCTTTGAACGCTCCCGGTACTGGGGAGGCGATTCCACGAGCTTCGTGGTGTGCTTGCTGGATCTCTGCGCTGGCTGTGAACAGCGCATTGTTTGTTATCGGTAACACAGCGGGCGCTAAATTAGCATGAGACGAGGCGCCACGGCAAGTCGGTCGCCAGCGCCGAAGTCGGGAAAACGCGTGGTCTCACCTGGTGCACAGGGCGCGTGCAAAGTGCTAAGATCCAGAAATGTTACCGATAACAAATGGCGCGGACCTGCGTGCCACATCGTCGAGACAAGGAACAAGCAAGTGAGTGATATGACCCAGCCCAACGCACGGCGCCTGCGCAGCCAGGAATGGTTCGACGACCCGGCCCATGCGGACATGACCGCGCTCTATGTCGAGCGCTTCATGAATTACGGTCTGACCCGGGAAGAACTGCAATCGGGCCGCCCCATCATCGGCATTGCGCAAACGGGGAGCGATCTCGCCCCTTGCAACCGTCACCATATCGAGCTGGCGGCCCGCACGAAGGCGGGCATTCGCGACGCGGGCGGCATCCCAATGGAATTTCCGGTCCATCCGCTCGCCGAGCAGAGCCGCCGGCCCACGGCAGCGCTCGACCGCAATCTGGCCTATCTGGGTCTCGTCGAAATTCTTCACGGTTTCCCGCTCGATGGCGTGGTGCTGACCACGGGCTGCGACAAGACCACGCCTGCTTGCCTGATGGCCGCGGCAACGGTCGACATGCCCGCCATCGTGCTGTCGGGCGGCCCAATGCTCGACGGCTGGCATAACGGCCAGCGCGTCGGGTCGGGCACGGTCATCTGGCATGCGCGCAATCTGCTGGCAGCAGGCGAGATCGACTACGAGGGCTTCATGGAGCTCACGACGGCCTCGTCGCCCTCCATCGGCCACTGCAACACGATGGGTACGGCGTTGTCGATGAACAGCCTCGCCGAAGCGCTGGGCATGTCGCTGCCCGGCTGCGCCAGCATTCCGGCCGCTTACCGCGAGCGCGGCCAGATGGCGTACGCAACCGGCAAGCGCATTGTCGACCTCGTGCGCTATGACATGCGGCCTTCGCGCATCATGACGAAAGAGGCGTTCGAGAATGCCATCGTCGTGGCCTCTGCGCTGGGTGCGTCGACCAACTGCCCGCCGCACCTCATCGCGATCGCGCGGCACATGGGCATCGAGCTGAGCCTCGAAGACTGGCAACGCGTCGGCGAACAGGTGCCGCTCATCGTGAACTGCATGCCGGCAGGCGAGTATCTGGGCGAGAGCTTCCACCGCGCGGGCGGCGTGCCCGGCGTGCTGCGCGAACTCGATCGCGCGGGTCTCGTGCATCGCGAATGCCTCACGGTATCGGGCCGCACCATCGGCGCCATCGCCGACGGCACGCCCGAGCCCGATCGCGAAGTCATCAGGACAACCGATGACCCGCTCAAGCATGGCGCAGGCTTCATGGTGCTCTCGGGCAACTTCTTCGACAGCGCGATCATGAAGATGTCGGTGGTCGGCGACGCCTTCCGGCAAACCTATCTGAGCGAGCCGGGTGCGGAAAACACCTTCGAGGCACGCGCCATCGTGTTCGACGGTCCAGAGGACTACCATGCACGCATCAACGACCCGTCGCTCGAAATCGACCAGCACTGCATTCTGGTGATTCGCGGCACCGGCACGGTCGGCTATCCCGGCAGCGCCGAAGTGGTGAACATGGCGCCGCCGGCGGAACTCGTGCGCCAGGGCATCACGTCGCTGCCCACGCTGGGCGATGGCCGACAGAGCGGTACGTCGGCGAGCCCGTCGATCCTGAACATGTCGCCCGAGGCGGCGGTGGGCGGCGGCCTCGCGCTGCTGCAAACAGGCGACCGCATTCGTGTGGATCTGAACGCGCGCAGCGTGAACGTGCTGGTCGACGAAGCCGAGCTGGCGCGCCGCCGCGAGACGGCGCACTTCGAGGTGCCGCCTGCACAGACGCCCTGGCAGGAGCTTTACCGCAAGACGGTGGGGCAATTGTCCACGGGCGGATGCCTCGAACCCGCCACGCTTTATCTGAAAGTGATCGCCGAGCGCGGCAACCCGCGCCATTCGCATTAACCGGACACTCAACTGGACGCACCATGACCTCGAACACCCCCTCAAACTGGCTTCCCGGCGATGTCGGGCAGGCGCTGCTCGTTGGCCGCGTGTGGCGCAAGGCAGGCGAGCATGAAGGCCCCTCCGTCGTGCTCGTGCGCAACGGCGAAGTCATCGATATCACGGCCAGCGCGCCGACCACCGCGGATCTGTTCGACCGCGAGGACCTCGCGCAATTCGCGCGCACCGTGAGCGGCGAATCGCTCGGCCCGGTGGAAAAGCTGATCGAAGCGAATCTGCCCGGCAGCGGGGAGCCAGCGCTGCGTCTGCTCGCGCCCAACGACGTGCAGGCCATCAAGGCCTGCGGCGTGACGTTCGCGGTGAGCCTGATCGAGCGCGTGATCGAAGAGCAGGCGGGCGGCGATCCCGCGAAAGCGCAGGAAGTGCGCGAAACCATCGCGGCCACGATCGGCACCGATCTCTCGAAGATCAAGCCGGGCTCGGACGAAGCGATGAAGCTCAAGGCGGAACTCGAGCGGCGCGGCGCGTGGTCCCAGTACATGGAAGTGGGCATCGGGCCCGACGCGGAAGTGTTTTCGAAGTCGCAGCCCATGTCAGCGGTGGGCTTTGGCGCGGCTGTCGGCTTGCTGGCCGCTTCGGTCTGGAACAACCCCGAGCCGGAAATCGTGCTGGCCGTGAACAGCCGCGGCGAGATTGTCGGCGCGACGCTCGGCAACGACGTCAATCTGCGCGACATCGAAGGCCGCTCGGCGCTGCTGCTCGGCAAGTGCAAGGACAATAACGCCTCGTGCGCGATCGGCCCGTTCGTGCGTCTGTTCGACGAGTCGTTCAGCCTCGACACGGTGCGCAAGACGAGCGTCGCGCTGCGCGTGGAGGGCACGGACGACGACTTCGTCCTGGAAGGCATCAGCCACATGAGCGAAATCAGCCGCGATCCGGCCGACCTCGTGGCGCAGACGTGGGGCCCGCATCACCAGTATCCCGACGGCTTCATGCTGTTTCTCGGCACCATGTTCTCGCCGATCAAGGATCGCGACACGCAAGGCGGCGGCTTTACGCACCACCTTGGCGACAAGGTCACCATTTCCGCGCCGGAACTCGGCGCGCTGATCAACACCGTGCAATTGAGCACGGCTCTCGCGCCGTGGAACTTCGGCGTGCGCGCGCTCTATCGCAATCTGGCCGCGCGCGGATTGCTGTGAGCCACTGAATCGGGAAACGCGACATGAACCAGTTCGACAATTACATCGGCGGCCAGTGGGTGCGCGGCGCTACGGCATCCACCAACATCAATCCCTCCAATCTCGACGACGCGATCGGCGAGTTCGCGCAGGCAGACGACGCGCAGACGCGCGACGCCATCGCCGCCGCGCGCAAGGCCTTTGCGCAATGGTCGCTCTCCACGCCGCAGCAACGCTTCGATCTGCTCGACCAGGTGGGCAGTGTCATTCTCGCGCGCAAGGCCGAGTTGGGCCGCGTGCTGGCGCGCGAAGAGGGCAAGACGCTGCCCGAGGCCATCGGCGAGGTGGGCCGCGCGGCGCAGATCTTCAAGTTCTTCGCCGGCGAGGCGCTGCGCCTTGGCGGCGAGATCGTGCCTTCGGTGCGGCCCGGCATGACCGTCGAGGTGACGCGCGAGCCGATCGGCGTGATCGGGCTCATTACGCCCTGGAACTTTCCGATCGCCATTCCCGCCTGGAAGATCGCGCCCGCGCTGGCCTATGGCAACACGGTCGTCATCAAACCTGCCGACCTCGTGCCGGCCAGCACGTGGGAGCTCGTGAAGATCATTGCGGAAGCGGGCGCGCCGGCCGGCGTGATCAACCTCGTGATGGGGCGCGGCTCGGTGGTGGGCGAGGCGATCGTCAGCTCGCCCGATGTCGATGCCGTGAGTTTCACCGGCTCGGTCCCGACGGGCCGCGCGATCGGCGCGAAGTGTTTTGCAACGGGCAAGAAGTTCCAGCTGGAAATGGGCGGCAAGAATCCCATGGTCGTGCTCGACGACGCCAATCTCGACGTCGCCGTGGACGCCTGCATCAACGGCGCATTCTTCTCGACGGGGCAGCGCTGCACGGCGTCGAGCCGCCTCATCGTGACCGAAGGCATTCACGACCGTTTCATCGAAGCGATGAAGGCGCGCATGAAAACGCTGAAGACGGGCGACGCGCTGGCGGACGGCACGCATATCGGGCCGGTGGTGGACGACAAGCAGCTTCAGCAGGACGAGCGCTACATTGCGATCGCGCGTGAAGAGGGCGGCGAGGTGTACGGCGGCGAGCGCGTGGAAGGCGCCACGCGCGGCTACTTCCTTGCCCCCGCGCTGATCACCGGCACGACATCGCAAATGCGCATCAACCGCGAAGAAGTGTTCGGCCCCGTCGCCTCGGTCATCAAGGTGAAGGACTATCACGAGGCGCTCGCCGTGGCGAACGACACGGAGTTCGGTCTGTCGGCCGGCATCTGCACGACTTCGCTCAGTCATGCCAACCATTTCCGCCGCCATGTGCAGGCCGGCATGGTGATGGTGAACACGGCGACGGCGGGCGTGGACTATCACGTGCCGTTCGGCGGCCGCAAGGGTTCGAGCTACGGCCCGCGCGAGCAGGGCAGCTACGCTCGCGAGTTTTACACCACGGTCAAGACGGCGTACGTCAATCCGGGCGCAGTGTGACGCCGCGCGGGCGGCGTACGGAAGACGCCGCCCGCGCCGGTTTTCAGATCATGCCGTGCACCACGGAGTGGGCGAGCCGCAGCAGATCGTCGAATTGCGTGACCAGTTCGAAACACACGAGAAATGTGAATGCGGCAGCCGCCCCGGGAAAGCGCACCATCAGGCGCAGAGCGGGCTCGGCGGTCCGCTTCCTGACTGCGTCGCGCGTCATCAGCCAGGTAATCACCACGCCGATTGCGGCGCCCGCGATCAAATCCGTGGGGTAGTGATAGCCCAGATACGCACGCGGCAGGCAGATAACGAGTACCACGTATAACATCACCAGCGCGCCGACCACGCGCCATACCAGCAAGATCCCCATCGCAATCGCCACCCACAGCATGGCGTGATCGCTCGGGAACGAACTGAAGTCGGTGAGCCCGGCCGCCCGCAGCGACGACGAGGCGAAATGCAGATGCAGATCGGGATTGAATAGCGGCCGTTGGCGGAACGGCAGAAAACGCGCGAGGAGGCGTCCCACGGCGAGCGCGATCAGGCCGCTCGCCACCGTGGCGATCATCATCTCGCGCCGCCACTCGCGCCGCTCGTTCGGCTGAAACCAGATCCACCAGATGAGCGGGATGAGGAAATACCCCTTGAACGTATAGAGTCCCACCATCACCCGGATCGCATGATTGAGCAGTGGCGGCAGATCGACTTGGGTGAGGGCTCGCAGAATGACGGTATCGAAGCTGTTCATTTATTGTGGGCCATTCCGCTGACTTATTTACGAATGAGCAAGGCGGCCGGAAACGGAGGTCTCCGGCCGCCTTGGGGCCCGATGTTTCAGGCGCTACCATCGTAAGTTTCAACTCAGCGCGCATAGGTAAAGAATCGAAAGCAAGTGTAAATCGCGCTTGCTCCCGCCCTCACTGCGCCGCAGCGGCAGGCATCGTCCTGTGCGGCGTGCCTGCCGGCCCGCTGTTACGCCCCGTCACATATCGTTTCGTTTCCAAACGAACCGGGCCGCACAACCTGTCCGTTATCGGGCATGACCCCACACGTTTCGGGCGATTTGCCCGGTTTCATCGCCTAGCCAGGCAGCAGGGAGCCGCTGCGCAGCGGCGTCGCGCCCGCCACCCACGCCACTTCCATCCCCGCCGTGGCGAAGCGCGTGCGTTGGCGTGCGTACAGCATGCCGGTCACGGAGCTCGTGATCGTGACGACGCGATCGGTCAGCGGATCGACCACATCGGCAATCGGCTGACCCGGTTCGACCCTCACGCCAACCGGCGTGCGGAACACGAGCACGCCGGAGGCCGGCGCAATGAGCGTTTCGGCGCCCGCGAACGGCGTGGCCGCGTATTCGAGCGCAGGCAGCGGCGCGGGCGTGCCCTCGATCACACCGCGATGCGTGAGGTAGTTGATGATGGCGTTCGCGTCGCGTTCGGCGAAGTCGTAGCTCACGTCTGCCTGGCCGCGCAACTCGATCGTCACGGACACCGCACCGTTGGGAATCGGAAAGCGTTCGCCGTAGCGCTCGCGCAGCGCGGACCAGCAGAAGCTGTGAATCTCGTCGAAGGGATTGCCGTCCGAATTGAGCGCGAAGAGCGACGCCTTCGCTTCGAGATAGCGCGCGAGCGGCTCGACATCGGCCCACAGGTCGGGGTTCGTGTAGAGATGCATCGCACCTTCGAAGTCGCAATGCAGGTCGAGCACGACATCGGCGTCGTACGACAGGCGCTGAAGCGCAAGACGCTGCGAGCCGAGTTCCGTGGTGGGCGTCTGTTCGTCGAGCGCCTCGCGCATCGCAGCGCGCACGACGGCCACGTTCTGCTGTGCGTCGCCGCTCAGGCGAGAGCCGACACGCGGGAGCACGAGTTCGGCGAGGTCGTGGAAGTGGCGGTTGAAGTTGGCCGCGGTGCCGCTTTCGAAACGGCCGAGCAGCTGACCGAGCAGGCGCTGATTGAGGCCGATAGGATTGGGCACGGGCACGACGACGACCTCGCCGCGCAGCTTGCCTGCGGCTTCGAGCGCGGCAAGGCGTTGGCGCAGGGCCCAGGCGACGAGCATGCCCGGCAGTTCGTCGGCGTGCAGCGACGACTGGATGTAGATCTTCTGTGCGCCGGTGGGGCCGTAGTGGAAGCTCGTAAGGTGCCGCGCGGTGCCGAGCGCCGGCGAAATGAGCGGATGGGTCTGGATCTGCATGATGGCGTGAGGACGGAAGTTACGGGCGGCGGAAAGGGCAAAAGGCGCGGGAGTGTCCCGCGCCTTCGTCGCTAATCGTGTGCTCCGGTCAGACTCAGGAACCGTACACGTCGAATGCGAAGTAGCGCGATTCGATCTTCTTGTACGTGCCGTCCTTGAGCATGTCCGCGAGCGCCTTGTCGATCTTTGCCTTCAGGTCGGCGTCGTCCTTGCGCAGGCCG
Organism: Paraburkholderia sp. BR10141; assembly: GCF_056155635.1. NCBI lineage: Bacteria > Pseudomonadati > Pseudomonadota > Betaproteobacteria > Burkholderiales > Burkholderiaceae > Paraburkholderia > Paraburkholderia sp. BR10141. The sequence goes on from NZ_JBMIQH010000015.1 coordinate 53,552, forward strand.
ATGGCGGCACCGTTGCCGAGAATGCCGCTGGGATCGCTCAGTTCGCCGTTCGTGAACGCGAAGCCTGCGCCGCGCGGGGTCTTCAGGAAGCTCAGGTCGGCTTGCACGGCGTCTTGCAGCGCGGCGTCGAGGCGGCCCGAGAGCAGGTCCGCATAGACCTGGTCCTGATCCTGGTAAGGCACGATCTTCACACCGTTCGGCGCCCAATTGGCTTTTGCATAGGCTTCCTGGGTCGTGCCCTGCTCGACGCCGACCGTCTTGCCCTTCAACGAATCCGCCGTGGGCTGGAGGCTCGTGCCCTTCTTCGCGACGAGACGGCTAGGCGTGTGGAAGACCTTTGACGAGAACGCGATTTGCGCTTCACGCTGCGGCGTCATCGACATCGAGGAGAGGACGGCGTCGAACTTCTTGGCCTTGAGCGCCGGAATCATGCCGTCGAATTCGCTTTCCACCCACACGCACTTCGCGTTGATGCGTTTGCAGATTTCGTTGCCGACGTCGATGTCGAAGCCGACCAGCTTGCCGTCCGTGCTCTTCGATTCGAATGGGGGATAACTTGCGTCCACGCCAAAGCGGACGGTGGTCCAGTCCTTCGCACAGACCGAGGTGGCGACGGCGAGCATCGCAATGCACAGGGCAAACTTCTTCATTGACGTGGGGTCTCCAGTATGGCTTTCGACGCCGCCGTGACGGATGGCGGCATGGTCAACAGCGGGCTGTCACGTCAGCCGTGTTGTATAGACAAGATAACGGCTCTCACATATTGAGACAACTAGGGTTTTTGCTGGCGGACGGTGTAAACGTGCTGACATGTGCGCGGTGCACACGGGAAGGAAGGGCGGGAGGTGGGGTCGGGCGTGCGTTGTAAGCGTTTATTGGCTAGACAACTTTGATGGGCCTAGCCTGACGTGGCCGAACAGGACTGCTGTCGCAGGGAGGGAGCGACGGACTTTGCACACGTAGGGAGAGGCAGGCGCGCGCATGAGGTTGCGCGCGCAACGAACAAGAGCTGGCGGGCGCGCCGATCAATCGTCGTCGCCGTGGTGATGTTCCCAGCCACGATGACGGCCGTGGTCGTGCCAGTGGTGTTCGCCTTCGTCGTGGTCGTAGCGGTAGTAGCCGTAGGCCGGGGCCGGTTCGTAAACCGCAGCGGGCGGTGCCGCATACACGACGGGCGGCGGTGCCTCGTACACCGGCTCGGGCGCGGCATAGACCGGACCGGGAACGCCGAGATAGACACCGATATCGGCATGGGCGGATGCCGCTGTGCTGACACACGTCCCTGCGAGTCCTGCGAGAAGATAAAACGTCAGGCGATTCATGATGATCTCTATTCCAGTCAACGGACGCGGTTGCGATGGAAGCGGATTCTAGTCGCTGGGCTTACGAACGGGATGCGCAGATTTGTCAATCGTGTAACCGCTGGTAAGGCCGCGCGAAAAAATAGCGAGCTTAAGGTTCTCATAAGGTAGTTGCGCGGATCTGAATGTCCGGTTGTGTGGGGCCGCCGCTTTGGGGCCATTACACGGTTATGCCTTTGCCATTACCCTACAGAGGTTGCTCGCGTCCGGGACAGGTTTCCCATGTGCACCGACGATCGAACTGCTACGCAAGCCTCCATGCCTGAATTCCGGACGCAGGGCGATGTCTGCTCGTTCGGGAATCAAGCCGTTGCATTGCGCTGGACACTCGAGGACGAACACCTCACTCGCTTCTCGCTCGTCGATTGCGCAAGAGCATGCGAGCTGCCGATCGTCGCGCCGTTCACGCTGACGTTCGCAGATGGCACCACGCTCGGTCTGGCCGAATTGCGGGTGCTTGCACCGGTACGGGAAGACGCGCTCGCGGCCAACCCGCACGCATCGCGCCTGGCCGAACGCGTTGAGGGCCAGCGCGTGAGCATCACGCTGGGCGACGCCCAGGGGCGTCTCGCGATTCAATGGAGCGTAGAGCAGCGCGCCGGCGCGCGATATCTGCGCATGACGCTAAACGTGACGGCCCTGCGCCTGGACGAAGCCATTGGCGTCGTTTCATTGCTGCAGGCGCGCGCTGCCGCCGCGCAGACCGGCAGTGAACGCAAGGGCACGCCGGTCGTCGCGGGCAGCTTCTATCTGGGCTTCGAGTTGCCGCTTGCAACCAGCCACGTGGAGGCAGATAGCATCGCTTTTACGCTGCATCGCGCGTTGCCGCTGGAAAAGAACCGGACGCTGACTTACTCCGCCGTGGCCGGCGTGGCTCGCGACGGACAGTTGCGGCGTGATTTCTCCACATACCTCGAGCAGGAGCGCGCTCGCCCATATCAGCCGTTTCTGCACTACAACAGCTGGTGGGATATCGGTTATCTCACGCCTTATACGCAGGAGCAGGCGCTGGAGCGTATCGACGCAATCGGCCACGAGTTACATACCGCGCGCGGCGTGCAGATCGATTCGTTTCTTTTCGACGATGGCTGGGACGACCTTGGCGGCGGCTGGCATTTCAGCCAGGCGTTTCCTCATGGCTTTGCGCCGCTGCGCGACGCGGCGGCGCGCTATGGCGGCGCGCCCGGCGTTTGGCTCTCTCCCTGGGGCGGCTATTGCGCGCCGAAGGACGAGCGCGTCACGCACGGCCGCGCCACGGGCTATGAGGTCATCGACAATGGCTTTGCGTTATCGGGGCCTCGCTATTACGAGCGCTTTCACGAAGTCGTGATGAGCCTGCTCGCGACAGACGGCGTGAACCAGTTCAAGTTCGACGGCACGGGCAACGCGGACCGTGTATTTCCAGGCAGCCTTTTCGATAGCGACTGGGACGCGGCAATCCAGCTCATCGGCGACATTCGCGCGGCGAAACCGGCAACCTTCATCAATCTCTCGACCGGCACGCATCCCTCGCCGTTCTGGCTGCGCTACGTCGACGCGATCTGGCGCGGCGGCAGTGACGACGGTCAGGCGGGCAGCGGCACGAACCGCGAGCGCTGGATCACGTATCGCGACGCGCAGACGTACCGCAAAGTCGTGCTGCGCAGCCCGCTCTTTCCGCTCAATTCCCTGATGCTGCACGGCATTGTGCTGGCACAGTGCAATCCGCGCCTGAATGCGCCGGCAGGCGACGCATTCGCGCACGAGGTGCGGTCCTTCTTCGCGAGCGGTACGCAATTGCAGGAGCTATACATCACGCCTTCGCTGCTGGGCGAAGACGACTGGAACGTGCTCGCGCAAGCGGCCCGGTGGGCGCGCGCGAACAGCGATGTATTGCGCGACAGCCACTGGATCGGCGGCGCGCCCGACGAAGCGGCAATCTACGGCTGGGCCGCGTGGGCGCCGCACAAGGCATTCGTCACACTGCGCAATCCGCACGATCAGGCGCAGCGCTTTGCACTGGCGCTGCGGCATCAACTGGAATTGCCGGCCGAGGCGGCAGGACGATTTCTTGCGCGGAGTCTCTGGCATGCAGGCAAGAGCAGCATTCCCGCAATACTGGACGCGGACGTGCCGTGCGAAATCCAGCTCGCGTCATTCGAAGTGCTCACGCTGGAACTGCTGCCGACCGCTGGAGGCTAATACAACGCATTCGCCAGATGCACCGGCTTCGCTTCGATCTGGTGCAGGTCGAAGATCAGCACCTCGTTCTCGCCTTGCGTGAGCCACGGCGCGGGGCAAAACAAGCGCTGTTGCGGGCCGATACTCCAGTAGCGTCCGAGATTGTGCCCATTGACCCAGACCACGCCCTTGGCCCAGTGGCTCATATCGAGCCAGGTGTCGCCGATTTCATCGAGAACCAGGCGCGCCTTGAAAAAGAGCCCGGGTTTCAGCGGATTCGTGCAGCGTGCATCCAACCCGGCGACGTACGCCTCATCCATCGGTAGCAAAAAGACTTCCCATTCCTCGAGCGATGAAACGGACCCGTCGGCGTATTGCATTTTCACGGGCTCCAGCAGGCCTTTGCGGTCGACGATTGCAGGCCCGAAGTTGACGCGGCCCATGGCCTCTACCAGGATCTCCAACGCGCCGGACGCGGCGGCGGGCAATGCGAGCGGCGCGCGATGCGTCACGCGTAGCCGCTGTGAATAGTCGTGCGGAATCCGCGCACGCGAGACGCCGCCCGCGTAGCGCTCGCCGACGAAGACCGTTGCATAGTCGTGAACGCCGCTGATATCCAGCGCGTCAGCAGGTTGCGAACGCAACGTTTTTCGATACAGCATGAAGCCGAATGGCTGGCCGTAGTGCTCGAACGGCAACGGAGCGACACTTGGCAAGGGCGCGGGGAGGTTGTCCCAGATCGAGGCATGGAGGGTGGGCGTCAGGGTGTGGCCCGCGACCGTGGGTATGGCGTCCGGGATCTCCGGCAACGGCTCGGCCAGGTAATGGGCGATGATGTCGCGATACTTCAGGTATTTCGCGGTGGCGGCCCCGTGCTCGTTAATTGGCGCGCCATAGTCGTAGCTCGTGATATCGGGTTGATAGTTGCCCGACTCGTCCATATTCGCGCCGGCATGAAAGCCAAAACTCGTGCCGCCGTGAATGACATAGAGGTTGAACGACAATTGCGACTGCATGAATGCACTCAAGATGGCGGAAAGATCGTAATGAAGTCCGGCGAATTCAGGCTCGCCCCAATGCGTCAGCCAGCCCGGGTAGACCTCGCCCGCCATCGCGGGAACGGCAGGAAACGCGCGTCGCACCGTGGCGATTTGCGCCGCGTTGCCGTTGCTCAATGCAATGGCGCCACCCGTCACCGTCGTGCGATTGCGTTCGAGTTGCGCGAGGCCGTCCTCGGTGTAGAAGGGCCCCGTTACGCCGCCCCGTAGCCAGAGCTGCCTCAGTTCTTCGAGGTAAGCGGGATTACTTGCGTACGAACCGAATTCATTCTCTATCTGGATCATCAGGATCGGCCCGCCTGCATCGATCATCAACGGTTTGATGCGGGGAACCAGTTCGCCGATGTAGCGCGCAACCGCAGCCATGTAACGGGCATCGCTGGCGGAGTCGGTGCGAAGCTGGATGTCCGGTTCGCTCAGCAGGTAAGCGGGAAGGCCTCCCAGGTCCCATTCTGCGCAAACGTAGGGGCCCGGACGCAGCAGCACCCACAGCGCTTCTTGCTGACACAGACGGATAAAGGCTTCGAGATCGCGGTTGCCGCTTTCGAAGTCGAACACGCCCCTGCGCGTCTCGTGGTAGTTCCACATGATGTACAGCGCAATGCAGTTCATGCCCATCGCTTTGGCCATGCGAATGCGATGCAGCCAGTACTCGCGTGGTATGCGCGCGGGATGCATCTCGCCGCTGCGAATCTGCAAGGGTTCGCCGTCGAGCAGGAAGTGCTCGCCGTTGGGACTGAACGAGAAGGTGTGGCCGCGTTCGAGGCTCACGGTGCAATCGCGCCCTTGTATTTGCACACTCACGCACTATACTTCGACGGCTGATAGTAGAACGCTTAATTTCGCTTAAGCCTATAATTCGGCAAGAATACGCGCAAGTCAGATATGCCGATCTATGTAACCGTATTGACGCAGTTACATTCGAATATGAAAAAGCGTGCTATTTTTCCGATTGCCAGTTCAACGCTTCTCGTCGCGGCGGGAATTTTCTGCATCGTCTTGTCACTCTCGACAAGGTCCCTGATCGGAACGCTTTTCATCGCAAGGATGCTGCTGTTCTGCGGCTTCGTGCATGCCTTGAATCTGTTCACGACGAAGGACTGGAAACTCGCTATCAGGCGCATTCCGCCGGTCATCGTGCCCATACTCATCGGCATTCTCATTCTGGTCAATGACAGCGCACGGGCTCGCGGGCTTACCGTGATGCTGATGATCTTTTTCGTGCTCGACGGCTTCTTCAAGATCATTGCTTCCGTCGGGCAGGACGTGAAGATCAACAACATCGGCATTGTCAGTGCGGCGCTGTCTTTCCTGCTCGCCATTTTTCTGGCCGCCAATTTCCCGAGCGTGCCGTTGCCCTTGCTCGGATTGTTCCTCGGGCTGGATCTCATTTCCATGGCCGTGGTGCCGTTTGGCGGCCGGGAGCGCAGGCGCGACCTGATCTGACCTGACGAAAGCGCAGTCGGCGGCCGCGTCACGGCCGCGCATCACGTTTCGCGCGCACACGGTATCGCCATCGATGCCCGTGTCAGTGTGCGGTTGCCGTTTTACACACGCAAAACCGACGGAGGCGATTCATGATCTTCGCAAATGGCTTTACGTTTTCGAACTTTATTATCGATACGTTTTCGATATTCATGTTCATTCTGTGGTTCTGGCTGTTCATCACGATCACGAGCGACCTGTTCCGTCGAACCGATATATCGGGCTTCCTGAAGATCGTCTGGGTGATCTTTCTGATTGTTTTGCCCTATATCGGCATATTTGCCTATGTCCTCACGCAAGGCAGGGACATGGCGCATCGCAACCAGGAACGGGCGCAGAAGGCGCGCGAAGAACTGCGCCACATAGTGGGCTACAGTGTCGCGGACGAAATCGAGAAGCTCGACAAGCTGAAAACGACAGGCTCGATTACCGACGACGAGTACAAGCGCCTGCGCGCGCGGCTCGTCGAATGAGAAGGGCAGCAGGCATGGCAACCGTCCATGCCTGAATCATGCAGCAAGCACGGGCTACGGCAACGTAGCCCGTCGCGTCATCCGGTCATTCAGTACCCGAAACGATCTTCGAGATCCTCCAGTTGCTTCTCGTCACCAGCACGTAGTCGCCGTTCACGCCAAGCCATTGCTGGCCGCGCTTCGGTGCGTCCAGGTTATGCGACTTCCAGTCTTTCATCTGGTAGTTGTAATGCCGATACTTCGAGGGAACCTGTTGGCCCTCATGCCAGTCGCGATGCGGCATGGTCGGCATGACCTGCTGGCGACCTGTCCCCTGGCTTTGGTCTGCACCCGATGCTGCGTCTTGCGCCATTGCGGAAGAGGCAACACCGAGGAGGAGCGCAGCGATGACTGAGAGGACGAGTTGGCTTTTCATGATTCGATCTCCGGAGGCAAGAAGATGATTGACGTCACCATGACTATGGCTTCTTCGGTTATAGAACATCCCGAAATCCGTGATATCCAGTTGTGCGAACGTGCCCTTAAAAGCGTATGGGCAAAGGCTGGAAAACGAACGAATCTAGCGGTGTGAATAAGGGTGTGAAGCGTCTATCCATAGTAGTAAACGGAATTCCGACTTCAAGTAATTTACGACTGGTTGATTTTGCGGCGGTTTTGCGTAATTCCTGTGAATGCATGAAAGCGCTGCTTGTTAGATAACGATCGAAACGTTATGCGTTTTTCGCGCGCTTGAGCATTCGCGAATTGCGCACATCGGGGGCTCTGATTTGCAGTTTGAGTGAACATCGCAATGATCCGGTCGGGTACGGCGCAATGAGCCATTCGGGGCGCGCGCGTACCGTCTCTATTTTTCGGTGGAGCCTCGCGTGCCAAACTGCGAACCCAGACGCTGCAGACCGTGGCTGATCGGCATTGCGGCAATGTTGCTGCTTGCGGGCAACGGATGCCGCGACAGGCAAGCTCAGAGCGGCGCGGCGCCACCGCCGCCGAGCGTGCTCGTCGTAACGGTTGCGGCGCAAACGATTCCCCGCGAGATCGAACTGCCGGGGCGGATCGAAGCGATCCGTTCGGCGGAAGTGCGCGCACGCGTGGACGGGATCGTCGAGCGGCGGCTCTTCGAGGAGGGCACCGACGTGCGCGCCGGGGCGCCGCTCTTTCTGATCGATTCGCGCGACTACGAGGCTGCATTGCAGCAGGCCCAGGCCGCGCTCAACCGGGCCCGGGCCGTGCAGGGCAATGCGGCCTCGGAGGTGGCGCGCTTCAAGCCGCTGGTGGCACGCCAGGTCGTGAGCGCCCAGGAGTTCGAGGCCGCGACGGCCGCACTGCAGCAGGCCGACGCGAATGTTGCGGATGCACGCGCCGCGGTGACGCTCGCGCAACTTCGCCTCGATCGATGCACGGTTCGCGCGCCGATAGCGGGCCGTGTGGGGCGCGCGCTCGTCACCGAAGGCGCGCTGGTCAGCGCTGCGGGCGCAACCTTGCTCACGCAGGTCAACCAGCTAACGCCGGTGAATGCCGTTTTTACGCAGTCGAATATTTCGTTGCTGGAAGTACGCAAACAGATCGCGTCAGGCACGCTCGCGGCGCCGGCCGCCCGCGCGCAAGTGTGGCTCACGCTCGGGAACGGCGACGACTATGGCGAGCCGGGCGTGCTCGACTTCACCGATCTCGTCGTCGATCCTTCCACCGGGACGCAGGTGCTGCGCGCGCGCTTCAGCAATGCATCGCGCATCTTGTTGCCGGGGCAGTTCGTGCGCGGGCGCGTCGTGATCGGGACGATACCGAACGGCCTCGTCGTCCCCGCGCGCGCCGTGCAGTTCGACAGCAACGGTGCGAACCTCTCGCTCGTCGCCGACGACGGCACCGTCGTGCGCCGCAATGTCGTGCTCGGCCCGCAGGAAGCGGGGCAATGGGTCGTGAAGGATGGGCTGGAGCCGGGTGAGCGCGTCATCGTCGACGGCTGGCAAAGGGTGCAGCCGGGGCAGCGCGTGGACGCCCATCCCTTCACCGCGCCGGCCCACTCCTGAGCGGCGCGCCTCATGAACCGATTCTTCGTCTACCGGCCAGTCTTCGCGTGGGTCGTTGCGCTCTTCGTCACGCTCTTCGGCGCCCTCGCGCTCATGCTGCTGCCGGTCGAGCAGTACCCCGACGTCGCGCCGCCCTCGCTCACGATATCGGCGGTCTATAGCGGTGCCGACGCGAACACGCTGGACCGCACGGTGACGTCGATCATCGAAGACGAGATGAACGGCGTCGAGAATTTCCTCTACATGTCGTCGCAGAGCCGCTCGAACGGCACGGCGCAGATCACCGTCACGCTCAGGCCCGGCACGAATCTCGACGTCGCGCTCTCGCAGGTCCAGGACCGCCTGAGCCGCGTGGAGCCCCGCCTGCCGCTGGAGGTGAGGCAGGTGGGCGTGAGCGTCACGAAGGCGTCGTCCGGCTTTCTGATGCTCATTGCGCTGCAGTCCGCCGATGGTTCGATCCCGGCTGTCGAGCTGGGCAACTTTGCGGCCAATAACATCGTCAACGAATTACGCCGCATTCCCGGCGTCGGCGATGCACAGCTGTTCGGTTCGTCGTATGCCATGCGGATATGGATCGATCCGGAAAAACTGAGCAGCTTCGGGATTTCGGCAATCGAAGTGATGACGGCCATCCAGGAGCAGAACAGCCAGACTGCGGGCGGCAGCCTCGGCGACCAGCCCATTGCGCCGGGCGCCGAACTCAATGCGCAGATCGTCATGCGCGGCCGCTTTTCTACGCCCGAGCAGTTCCGCGAGGTCATCGTGCGCTCGAACCCGGACGGCTCGACAGTGCGTGTGGGCGACGTCGCACGCGTGGAGCTGGGCAACGACAGCTATGGCTTTCGCTTTCGCGTGAACGGCAGGGAGTCCGCCGGGATCGCCATCCAGCTTGCGAGCGGAGCGAACGCGCTGGCCGTGGCGAGCGCCGTCCGGCAGCGTCTCACGCAATTGCAGCCGACTTTCCCGAAGGGCGTGGCATGGGTCGTGCCGTTCGACACGACGCCGTTCATCACGACCTCGCTGAGCGGCGTGCTGCGCACGATGGTCGAGGCGTTGCTGCTCGTGACGGTCATCGTGTTCCTCTTCCTGCAGAAATGGCGCGCGACGCTCATCCCCACGCTGGTCGTGCCGATCGCGCTGATCGGCACGTGTGTCGGTATTTATTTGTTCGGACTCTCCATCAATCTGCTTTCGCTGTTCGCCATGGTCGTGGCGATCGGTATTCTCAACGACGACGCGATCGTGGTGGTGGAAAGCGTCGAGCGCGTGATCCAGGAAGAGGGACTCGGTTCGCGGCGCGCAACCGTCAAGGCCGTCGGGCAGATTGCGGGCGCCGCCATTGCGAGCACACTCGTGCTCATTGCGGTGTTCGTTCCCATGGCGTTTTTTCCGGGCTCGACGGGCGCGATCTATCGCCAGTTCTCGGTCACGCTCACCGTTTCGATCTTTCTGTCGACCCTGCTCGCGCTGACGCTGGGCGTGGCCATGTCGGCAACGCTGCTGGGCAGCCGGACGAAGACCAGTGACGGCACAGGCAAGCCCGCCGCCACACACTGGCCGGCCCGCATGCAACAGCGCGTGTTCGATGCCTTCAATCGCGGCATGGAAAACGCCACCGAGCGCTACGTGCTGGCCGTGCAGGCCATGCTGCGCAAGCCGGTGCGTTGGCTCCTCGTCTTCGTCGTGGTGTGCGCGGCGACCGGTTTCTTCTTCACCCAGTTGCCGCGCGGCTTCATTCCGGGCGAGGACCAAGGGCACATTTTCGTCGCGTACACGGCGGCGCCGGGCGCGACGGCGCAGCGCACGCAACAGGTCGTCGATCAGGTCGAGGCCTTTCTCAGGCAGCAGCCGCAGGTGCGCAATATCGCATCCGTCACGGGATTCAGCTTCTTCGGCCAGGGACAGTCGGCGGCAATGTCGTTCGTCGACCTGAAGCCGTGGTCGGAGCGGCCTGGCGCGGCCAATTCTGCGGGGGCGCTGGTGGCGCGCGCGAACGCGGCGTTGCGCAATATTCCTCAAGCGCTCGTCTTCGCGCTCGATCCGCCGGCCATTCCCGCGCTCGGCAATGCGAGCGGCTTCACGATGAAGATACTCGACCGCAGCGGCGTGGGCGGCGCGGCGCTGCAGCAGGCGAGCGCGCGCATGCTGGCGGAGGCCGCGCGCAGTCCCTTGCTGGTGGGCGTGCGTCCCGACGGTTTGCCGCCCGCGCCACAGCTCTATGTCGATATCGACCGCGTGAAGGCGCGCGCGCTGGGGCTGCAGATCGGTCAGGTGAACAGCGCGCTCGCGCTCGCATTCGGTTCGAACTACGTGAACGATTTCGTCTACGAGGGGAACGTGCTGCGCGTGCTCATGCAAGCCGACGCCGACCAGCGCATGCGGCCCGAGGATATCGGCGCGCTGCGGCTGCGCAACAACGTGGGGGAGTTGGTGCCGTTCTCGGCGTTCACGAGCGTGCACTGGAGCGCGGGACCGCAGCAGGTCGAACGCTACAACGGCTTTCCCTCGGCCACGATCTCCGGGCAGGCGGCGCCGGGCCGTTCGAGCGGCGCGGCACTCGCGGAGATGGAGCGCATTGCTGACCACGTGCTTACCGGCAGCCTGACCTACGAATGGACCGGCACGGCGTTCGAGGAACAGCAGGCGGCCGGGCAGATCGGTGCGCTGCTGCTGCTTTCCCTCGTCGTGGTGTTCCTGCTGCTCGCCGCGCTCTACGAGAGCTGGGCGATTCCCGTTGCCGTGCTGCTCATCATTCCGCTGGGCGTGTTGGGCGCGGTTCTGTTCACCATGGCGCGGCGTTTTTCCGCCGACATCTACTTCAATATCGGCCTCGTGACCATCATCGGGCTCGCGGCGAAAAACGCCATTCTGATCGTGGAGTTCGCGATCAAGGAGGAGGCCGGTGGCAGCGATACGGTGAGCGCAGCGGTGAACGGTGCGCGCCAGCGCCTGCGGCCGATCCTGATGACGAGCGTGACCTTCGTGCTCGGCATGCTGCCGCTCGTGCTCGCCACGGGCGCGGGCGCGGCGGGCAGGCAGGCGGTGGGCACGGGCATCATGGGCAGCATGCTCACGGCCACGCTGTTCGGTATCTTCTTCACGCCCGTGTTCTATGTGGTGGCGCGCCGATGGTTGAGCCGCAAACGGACGCGCGACGATGACGAAGAAGACGCGCGGCCCGCGGGAGCGCACGATGCTTAAGACTGCCAGGTGGACGGCGATCACCGCGTGCCTGACGCTCGCGTCGTGCAACTTCGCGCCTCGCTACCAGCAGCCCGATTTGCCGGTTTCGCAAAGCTACGAGAGTGCGGATATCGCCGCGCCGGGCGGCGAGCGGCTCGCTTCAGAGCTGACGTGGGAGACCTTCTTTCGCGACCCGGCGCTCAGGCAGTTGATCGCCATGGCGCTTGCGCATAATCGCGATCTGGCGGCATCGGTTGCGCGCATCGGGCAGGCTCAGGCGCTTTATCGCGTGCAGCGCTCCGCGCAGTTTCCACAAGTGGCCGTGGGCGCGGACGCAACCCGCACCAAAACTCCGCTCAACTCCATCGAGCCCGAGCTGCCCAACAACAACACGTCGATTCACGTCAACCAGTACAGCGTGCAGGTGGCCGTCACGTCGTTCGAACTCGACTTCTGGGGGCGCGTGGCCAACCAGAGCGAGTCGGCGCGGCGAAACTATCTGGCGACGGTGGAGGCGAACGAAGCGTTTCGCCTCTCGCTCATCAGCAATGTGGCCGCGACGTACTACGCGATCCTTTCTGGCAACGAGGGCATCGACCTCGCGCAGCACACGCTGCAAACGCGCCAGTATGCGCTGGAGGTCGCGCGGCTGCGCCTCGAAGCGGGCGCGACCTCGCTCGTGGACTACGAGCAGGCGCGCATTCTCGTTACGCAGGCACAGACGCAGCTTGCCGAGCTGCAAAGAACGACAGGCCAGCAGCGCGATCAGTTGGCGGTCCTGATCGGCGGTCCCTTGCCGGATGCCGCGGACATGACGCAACGCCACGCGCTGGCCGACGCGGACCAGTTCGGCACGCTCGACGCGGGCCTACCTTCTTCGCTGCTGGCGCTGCGCCCCGATATTCGCGCGGCCGAGCAGTCGCTGCGAGCCGCCGACGCCGATATCGGCGCCGCGCGTGCGGACTATTTTCCGCGTGTTTCGCTCACGGGCAATTTCGGCTATGTGTCTCCCGAGTTGAGCGACCTGTTCGTGCCCGGCAAGCAGGCATGGCTCATCTCCGGGTTCGTCGCGCTGCCGATCTTCGACGCGGGGCGCCGCAGCGCGCAAGTGCGCCTCTCTGAAGCGCGTCAGACCGAACTCGTGGCGAACTACCAGAAAGCCGTTCAGGTGGCGTTCCGCGAAGTCTCCGACGCGCTGATCGCGCGCCAGCGCCTGCAGGAGCAAATCGCGGCACAGGAGCGCGCGGTGGCCTCCGAGTCGCGCCTGGCGGAGGCCGCGGAACTGCGCTACGAGAACGGCATTTCCATCTACCTGGAAGTGGTCGATGCGAAGCGCAGCCTGTTCGCGGCGCAACAGCAACTGATCCAGCTACGCGCTGCGGCGCTGCAAAACGGCGCTTCGCTCTATGTGGCGCTGGGAGGCGGGCAGGACGCGCGCCCGGCCGAGCACGCAGGCGCCGCTTCCAGTAGTGTCGTCACCCCGTAGCCGCGCGGGTCAAGCGCCACACATGGCGACGCGGTTGCGGCCGCGCGCTTTCGCATCGTACAGCGCCTGATCCGCCGCCTGGATGACCTGCGTGACATCGACATCCCGATCCGGCGACCAGCTTGCGTAGCCGATGCTTGCTGTGACGCGCCCGTACTCGCTGCCCGCATGCTCGATCGCGAGGTCGCTGATCGCATGGCGGATTTTCTCGGCGATCGCGCTCGTAAAGCTCGAGGTTGCGTTCGATGTCGCGTTCGGCGATGAGCGCAACGTTGCGCGAGTTCTCCCGGGCGCGCTCCAGGGCGTCGTGGCGGCTCTCGTAGAGCACCGTCGCACAGAGCGACGCCATGATGAAGGCGACCGCGAGGCTGCCATAGAAAATCGCGCGCGGCCCGGTGAGCCATCTGAGCAGGTTAGCGCTGGTGAACGCCGGCCGCATGGCTCCCTTCCAGGTAAGACTGCGCGCTCGCTGCGTCCACAGGGCGAGAGAACCAGTAGCCCTGTGCCTCGTTACAGCCGTTCTCGATCAGGAATTCCAGTTGCCGCAGCGTTTCCACGCCCTCCGCTACCACGCGCATGCCGAGCGTATGGCCGAGCGCGAGCACAGCCTTCACGATGACTTCGTCCGCGCGCGAGTGGCCAATGCCCTTCACGAACGACATGTCGAGCTTGAGGCGATCGGGCATGAAGCTGCGAATATAGCCGAGGCTCGAATAGCCCGAGCCGAAGTCGTCGATGGCGACCGAGAGCCCCATCTCGCGAAGGGCACGCAGCGTGGCGAGCGAACGGGGCGCCATGAGCACGCCTTCGGTGATTTCCAGCTCGATATTGCGCGGGCTCACGCCGGTACGCGCCAGCGTTTGCGCCATCATCGCGGGCAAGTCAGCACGCACGAACTGGACCGGCGAAACGTTGACCGAAACCACGATGTCCGGGTGCTCGCGCGCCCACTCGCGGGCCTGGCGGCAGGCCTCCTCGAACACGAACTCGCCGATCTGCACGATCAGGCCGTTTTCCTCGGCGAGCGGCACGAACAGCGCCGGGCTCACCTGGCCGCGCTCTGCGTCGTGCCAGCGAACGAGCGCCTCGAAACCCATCGTCTCGCCTGTCCTCGGGTTGACTCTCGGCTGCCACGCAACGGCAAACGCGCGCGACGCCACGGCTAGCCGCAACGCCTGCGCGAGGCTCGCCCGCTCCAGGTTCTGCATGGCGATAGCCATGTCGAATACCTGCATGCTGCCGGGTCCCATCGACTTGGCGCGGTACATGGCGGAGTCGGCGTACTTGAGCAGCGAGTCGGGATCGCTCGAATGATCGGGGAACACGGCGAGGCCGACACAGGCGCGCGGCACGATGACCTTGTTGCCGATCAGCAGGCCATGTGTCAAGGATTCCTGCATGCTTGCCGCTGCGGCGACGAAGTGATTGACGCTGCCCCGGCCGTACAGCACGGCGACGAACTCGTCGCCCGCATAGCGGGAAACCATTTCGCCCTGGGCGATATTGGCGGAAAGGCGGCGCGCGACTTCGCACAATACCTCGTCGCCCGCGGTATGGCCGAGCGAGTCGTTGATCTCCTTGAAGTTGTCGAGGTCGATGAACACCAGCGCGAACTTCTGCTGCGCGTCGAGCGCCGTGCGGACCAGTTCGCGCAATCGCGCCTTGAGGCCGAGCCGGTTCGGCAGATGCGTGAGCGAGTCCTCGTTGGCCTGCAGGCGCAACTGCTCCTGATAGCGGATGCGCTCGGAAACGTCGTTGAACACGGTCACGCAGTGCGTGGGGCGATTGCGCTCGTCGAGCACCGGCGCGACATGCAGCTCGATCCAGTAGGGCGAGCCGTCGGGCCGGCAGCATTTGAGCAGACCCTCGCCTTCGCGCTCCGATTGCATGGCAGTGCGAACGATATTGGCATCGGCGCACGCTTTATCGCAATCGAGCATGTCCCAGTGCCCGGCGCCATTCGCTGTAGCCACGGCGCGGCCGGTGATGCGCTCGAACGCCGCGTTGGCGTACGTAATGATGCTTTCGCCATCGACCTTTTGCGAAATGATCACAGCGTTTCTCGAAGCCTCCAGCGCCCGGCTGCGAATGCGCAAATGCTCTCTCGCCTGTTCGTGCGCGGTGACGTCGTGCGCAGTGATGAAACACGCGTCCTGACCCGCATAGTCCAGCAGATGCCAGGCGATATCGACGTGGATCACTTCTCCGTCGATGCGCACGTGCCGGCGCACGCCGCCTGCTCCGCTTTGCGCCCCGGAATTGACGTAGCCGTGCAGGTCGCGGCGGAACGCACCGGTTTCGGCCTGCAGGCGGAGTTGCTCGACCGACATGGCCCTGAGTTGTTGAAGGCTCGCGCCGTATTGGCGCTGGGCCGCGGCGTTGGCGGTGAGGATCGCGTAGGAGCGCACATCGAAAATGAGCATCGCAACCGGATGCTGCTCGAAGTACTCGCGAAAGCGCCGCTCGGCCTCGAGCGCGACGATCTTCGCGGCGCTGCGGGAAAGCGCGGCGCGGTGGCTCGTAAACAACGTGAAGAGCAACAGCAATGCGCCGGCTGTCGCCGTGCCGATCAGCGAGATCTTTTGCCGCGCGAGCTGCGCCTGCGCGCTGAACTGCACGACCTTGATCTGTTCGCGCTGCTCGGAGCGCAGCTCGGTGAGCAGCGACATGATGGAGCTGAGCGTTTCGTTCGCGCGCTGCATCAGGGCGGGGTCGAGCCTCGCGCCCGCGTCTGCGAGCGCGATATTGCGCGCGGCCGCGTCGAGCTGCTCGGGCCAGATGGCGCTCAACTGCCGCAACTCGCGGATCGTGCGCTCGTTGCGCGGCGCGCCGGCAAAGTCGTGCTCGAGCCGGTCGTAAATACCGGCCACGACTGCAGCCCGCTTGATCGGCCACGCGCGCGACGTATAGCCCGCCGTGCCCACGCCTTTGAGGAAGTCCGTATTCGCCGCGATGTGCAGCGTGAGCAGGGCTTCGAGTTCCGACGTGGTGTTCAGTTCCTGGCGAAGCCGCGAGTCGGCCGTGCCGCGCGACAGGTTCGCGCTCAGTATCGCGCCGATTGCCACGCAGACGATCAGCGCCACGGCCAGCGCTACGGCGACGCCCTTGCCGGGCGCGCGGGACGGGGCCTGTGGAGGGGTTCCGGATAGTTCTACGTTCATCGCCACGCAACGCGATTCGGCACATCGCCACTCGCGCCGCGTTGCTCGGCCGGAGTGGGCAGGTTACGGGTGAATGCACCCGCATCAGCGCGGGAGGCGGGCAGAGGGGCCATGTGTTCCAGGCATGCAGACCGCGAAGGCACGGCAAGTCCGTGATCGGTCGCTACTGTCTGAATAACGGGTATTCCGCGTGCCTCTTTGATGGGTGTTTTTACCTAGAGGCCTGGATGCTGGCGCTACGTGTGGGGCAGGCATCCGGAACGCATTCGATGCCCGTGCTTCAATACGTTCATGGCGTGAAGGGATCGCGCACGGTCCCGTCGCTTTGCCCCTCGCTTCTGCCCCTGGTTTTTGCCCCCGGTTACTCGTTCAAGGGACTCTCATGAAGAAACTCGTCAACGATCCGTCGTCAGTGGTGTACGAAATGCTCGAGGGCATTGCGCGTACTGCGCCGCATGTCGCCGTGCTCGGCAACGAAAACGTGCTCGTTCGCAACCCGCTGCCCAGCCCGGCCGAGCGCAACGTCGCCGTGATTTCGGGTGGCGGCAGCGGCCACGAGCCCGCGCATGGCGGTTACGTCGGACAAGGCATGCTCACCGCCGCCGTGTGCGGCGAAGTGTTCACGTCGCCCTCCACCGACGCCGTGCTGGCCGCAATTCGCGCGAGCGCGGGTCCGAACGGCGCGCTGCTCATCGTGAAGAACTACACGGGGGACCGGCTCAATTTCGGCCTCGCGGCCGAACTGGCGCGAGCCGAGGGTATTCCGGTCGAAATCGTCATCGTGGCCGACGACGTGTCGCTGCGCGGGCATACGGAGCGCAATCAGCGGCGCGGCATTGCGGGGACGGTGCTCGTGCACAAGATCGCGGGCGCGGCGGCGGCGCGGGGCGACGCGCTGTGCCTCGTGGCCGCGATTGCGCGCGGCGTGGCCGAGAATCTCGGCACGATGGGCGTGGCGCTCGATGGCTGCACGCTGCCCGGCGCTCAGCAAGCCGGCTTTCGCCTCGCCGACGACGAGATCGAACTCGGCATGGGCATCCACGGCGAGAAAGGCGTGGAGCGCACGGTGCCGATGGCGGCGGGCGAATTGACGGAAACGCTGCTCGCCAACATCGTCGAAGACCTGGCGTTGAAAGGCGGCGAGCGCGTGGCGCTGCTCGTGAACGGACTGGGCGCGACACCGGCGATGGAGCTGGCGATCATCATGCGCGATGCATTCGAGAGCCTGAATCGCCGTCACGTGACCGTCGAGCGGGCATGGACCGGCACGTTTCTCTCGGCGCTCGACATGCCGGGCTGTTCGATCTCCGTGCTGCGGCTCGACGATGCGAAGCTGGCGCTGCTCGACGCCGCCACCGAAGCGCGCGCGTGGCCCGGCGTCGGCACGGTCAACCGGCGAATCCGCATCGAGCCGGCGTTTTCGGCAGCCGATGCGGGCGCTGAGTCGGGCGCGACGCCTGCGGACGCGGCGAGCGTTGCATGGGCGCAGCGTCTGAAGCCGGCGCTCGATGCCGTTGCGCACGCATTGATCGAGAACGAAGCGATTTTTACGGACCTCGATTCCCGAGCCGGCGACGGCGATCTGGGCGCGAGCATGCAGCGCGCCGCGCAGGCCATGCTCGCCCTACCCCCGGGCGCGCTCGGCTCGCCGGGCAGCGCGCTCGCCGCGCTCGGCACGGCATTGCGCCGTGCGATAGCAGGCAGTTCCGGGCCGTTCTACGCAACTGCGCTGTTGCGCGCCTCGCGCACGCTCGGCGAGCAAGCGCAGCCCGGCGCGCTGGATTGGGCGGCAGCCATGCGCGCTGCGGCTCAGGCGATCAGCGAACTGGGCGGCGCGAAACCCGGCGACCGCACGATGCTCGATGCGCTCGTACCCGCCGTCGATGCGTTGGAAAGCGCCTTAAAGTCGGCGCGCCCCGTGGGCGAGGCGTGGGCGCAGGCGGTGAGCGCCGCGGAGTCCGGTGCGAAAAGCACGGCGCAAATGACGCCGCGCGCGGGCCGGGCAAGCTATCTCGGCGCGCGGGCGATCGGGACGCCCGATGGCGGGGCGGTGGTGGTGGCGTGCTGGCTCAAGGCGCTGCAGCCGCATATCGGCGCGGCGTGAGGCGCGGCAGCGGCCCAGCGCGTGGCTCAGAGCACTTCGAAAATGCTGTAGCGCGGGCCGCCCGGAACGGACGGCACGATGCGGATGCGGCGCAACGAGCATTGCGCCGCCGTGCGCCCGCCGATTGTCCAGCAGACGGCGTCGCGCCGAAGCGATCGTGGCGTTTGGCAGGCATTTCTCGTCAAACCCGAACTTGCCGTATCGTCTGAAGCACAAACTGCCGCTTACGCCCTATGTGCGCGCAGCATTCCGGGGCAGCGACGAAAAGCATGACCCGGATTTCCCGATTCATCAGTCGAACTCGCAGGCCGCGGTGAGCCTGTGATGCGCCCATTACGTCCTCATCAATCGAAGCAGGAGTCAGTCATGTCACGCACAGTCAGGTTTGCACAAGCAGGTGGCCCGGAAGTGCTGCAATTCGTGGACGAACCGGTACGCGCCCCTGGCCCCGGCGAAGTTCGCATCGACGTGAAAGCCATTGGTCTGAATCGCGCGGAATCGATGTGGCGCGCCGACCAGTACATCGAGCCTGTGCGCTTTCCGGCAGGACTCGGATACGAAGCGGCCGGCATCGTCGACGCCGTGGGCCAGGGAGTAGCCGGCATCGCACCGGGAGACAAGGTCAACGTGATCCCGTCGTTTTCGATGAATCAGTACTTCACATATGGAGAAAGCATCGTCGTGCCGGACTATGCAGTCGTCAAGCATCCTGAATCGCTTTCGTTCGCTGAGGCCGCGTCGGTGTGGATGATGTTCGTCACCGCATACGGCGCGTTGATCGAAGATGCGAAGGTGGGCGCCGGCGATTACGTCGTCGTGCCGGCCGCGTCGAGCAGCGTCGGACTCGCGGCGATCCAGATCGCGAACCACGCCGGTGCGACGTCGATCGCAGTCACGCGTCACGCCGCCAAGAAACAGCCGTTGCTCGACGCAGGCGCGGCGCACGTGGTCGTGACCGACGAGACGGATCTGCTGGACGAAATCATGCGCATCACCGGCGGCAAGGGGGCGCGTGTCGTTTTCGATCCGGTCGGTGGCCCGAACTTCGTGAAGCTGATCTCGGCGCTGTCTTTCCAGGGGATCGCGTATCTCTACGGCGCGCTCGATGAACGTGCCACGACGCTGCCCGTGCTGGAGATGATCGCGAAGGTCGTGAGCGTGAAGGCCCACAACATCTGGCTCACCAGCGGCGACGCAGAGCGCCGCAAGGCCGCGGTGGAATACGTGCTAAAGGGACTCGAAAGCGGCGCGCTCAAGCCCGTCATCGATCGCACGTTCACGTTCGACCAGATTGTGGATGCACACCGCTACCTCGAAACCAATGGGCAGTTCGGCAAGATCGTGGTGACGGTGTAGCGTGGCTCGTGCGCAAGGAGTCCGGCTATATGACGGGGTCGAGCCTCATGATCGACGGCGGCATGGCGCTGTGAGCGCGGCTGTGGTGCTGCGCGATTAGAGCTTCATGCGCTGCAAGACACGATCTTTGAGCACAAAGCGATGAAACAGCGCCGCGGCCACATGCAGGCAAATGAACGCGAACAGCACCCACGCGAGCACGCTGTGGACGTCGCCCATGGCGTGCCCGAACGACGACCCCGCAGGGGAGAGCGCGGGCAGCGGGATGGCGCCGAACAGCGTGACGTCCCACGCGCGCGACGACGCGTTGATCCAGCCGAGCATGGGCACCCCGATGAGCAGGGCGTAGAGGCCGGCATGCGTGAGGGCTGCCACGGCACGCATGAACGGCGTCTGGTCGTCGGGCGGCGGGCGATGGGTGGCGCGCCAGAGCAGACGGCACACCATGGCGGCGACGAGCGCCGTGCCGACGCCCAGGTGCCACGCAATTTCGCCGACGGGGCGCGTGTCGCGGTGCACATCGGGCATGGTCCAGCCGATCACGAACTGCGCCGCGACGAGTGCGACGACGAGCCAGTGAAGCAGGCGCGCTACGAGGTCGTAGCGCGAATCGGCAGCGATTTGCATGGGCGCTCCGTGCTCAGAAAGGGTCGGTTGAAAGCGCCGATTCTAGCGTGCCGAGATTAACGGATCATTAACTGTGCAGCTTGCCGGTCACCCTTAAAGCCACGTTCCCCCTTGGCGCTCGTTCGGCTCCTGGGCAAGCGCGTCGAAATCGTGGATCCAGTCCAGATGATTGAGCACGCCCTCGCGCGAGCCGAGCCGGGCGTTGCGTTCCTGCGCAGCGGGGCCGTCGGGCAGATGCAGCACGTCCGCCGTGGTGATCGAAGCGTACTGCACCTTGCGCGTGCGGCCCCGGCGCAGGCGCTCGTAGGCTTGCTGCGCTTCGCGCCAGTTACCCGAGCCCGCCTTCGCCAGCTGGTCGGCCAGCACCACGGCATCCTCGATCGACTGGTTCGCGCCCTGGCCGTGGTGCGGCACGAGCGCATGCGCGGCGTCGCCGATCAACGTGATGCGGCCCTTGCTCCAGCGGCCGAGCGGCGGGCGGTGGAACAACCCCCAGCGCAGGCTGATCGGCACAGCGGTGATCATCTGCACGACGGCCGGGTGCCAGTCCCTGAAAAGGCGCAGTTGCTCGCCTTCCTGGGCAGGCATGACCCACTCGCGCGACGGCCACGGCGACGGATGGCGCTCCACCAGCAGGAAGTTCTGGTCGCCCTTGTCGCCAATCGGATAGTGCAGCAGATGGCCGCCCGGCCCGACCCAGAACTGAATGGTCTCGGGATCGGGCAACAGGTCCGTGCGCTCCGCGGCCACCACGCCGCGAAAGCCCGAGCAGCCCGAATACAGCGCGTCGTCGTAACCCAGCATCCAGCGCCGGGTGATCGAGCGCGCGCCGTCCGCGCCGATCACGAGATCGGCATCGACGTGTTCACCGTTGGCGAACGTCAGGCTCACGTGGTCGGGTTGCTGCGCGAGATCGACGAGCCGATGGCTGAGTTTGATGCGCTCGAGCCCGACCGCGCCCGACAGCACCGCTTGCAGATCGGCGCGATGCACGCCCCAGTACGAGCCGCCGAATTGCCCGCGGGAGTCCGGTGCGCCGCGATGGTGGCCGATCACCGCGCCACTGCGGCCGTCACGATAGACGAGGCCCGGCACTTCCGCGCAGACTTTCTCGAAGGCCGGGCGCAGGCCCATGCGCTCGTAGAAGCGCGTGGCGTTGGCCGAGAGGGCGACGGCCGCGCCCACTTCGCGCAACTCGTCGGTCTGCTCGAAGAGCTGCGCGTCGATGCCATGCTCGCGCAGCGCGAGAGCCAGTGTGAGGCCGCCGATGCCAGCGCCGACGATCGCAATCTTCAGATCACGTGATTTCATGACTGTGTCTCCGATATTCATATAGGTGGGGTCGGCACTGGCGCTGCTTCATCACGCTCACACCGTGTCCGTATTCTCGGCAGCCGCTTCTCATTCCACAATAAAATGGAAGGAATCTGCTTCATCACTGGATTGAATGAATGGAACTGGGCGACATCGATCTCAATCTGCTGCTGCTTTTTCATCGGCTCATGCGCGAGCGGCGCGTGGCGAGCGTGGCCGAGCAGATGAACATGAGCCAGCCCGGCGTGAGCAACGCGCTCGCGAAGCTGCGCCGCCTGCTGGGCGATCCGCTCTTCGTGCGCGGGCCGGGCGGCGTGGTGCCCACGCCGTTCGCGCTGCGTCTCGCAGAGCCGGTCGCGCAGGCGCTCGCCACGCTGCACGGCGCGCTCAATCCCGTGACCGGGTTCGATCCGTTGCGCGCCACGCGCACCATGACGATCGGCATGACCGACATCGGCGAGGTCGTGTTCCTGCCCGCGCTGCTCGAGCGCCTCGCGCGCGAAGCGCCGGGCGTCGCGCTCAACACCGTGCGCAATACGGGCGTCAATCTCAGCGAAGAGATGGCCGACGGCCGGGTCGATCTCGCCATCGGATTGCTGCCGCAACTCAAAGGCGGCTTCTATCAGCGGCGTCTCTTCGATCAGCGCTATGTCTGCCTCTTCAGGCGCGGGCATCCGCTGGAGAATGCGCCGCTCACGCTCGCGGCCTGGCGCGAGGCCGAGCATCTGGTGGTGGTGTCGGCGGGCACGGGGCACGGACAGGTCGACGAATGGCTGAAACGGCGCGGCGTGAAGCGCCAGGTGCGGCTCTCGGTGCCGCACTTCATGAGCGTGGGCTACATCCTCGAGCGCACCGATCTGATCGCCACGGTGCCGGAGCGGCTGGCGCTGCAACTGGCGAAGCCGTTTTCGCTGAGCCTGAGCGCGCTGCCCATGAAGCTGCCCGCCGCGCCGATTCATTTGCTCTGGCACGCGCGCGTGCAGCACGACGAAGGCAATCGCTGGCTGCGCGAACGCGTGATCGAACTCTTCGCGGATGGCGGCGGGCAAGCGCGCAAGGGTAGCGGCGCGGCCCGCGCCTAAGCCTCGAGCGATCCCGCTAGCGGAATTTGCCTGCGCGCTGCGTGGCCGCGGGCAACTGCCGTGTTTCGCGCACCGAACGCGGATGCCACAGGCGCGCGCCGCCTTCGATGCCGCGGTCGTTCGGCACGGTGGCCACGTTCGGCGGCAGATCGAACGTGAGGCGCGCCGCGTTGCCGCCGCCTATCCAGAGCTTGTCGTAGTGCACG
This sequence comes from Paraburkholderia sp. BR10141, assembly GCF_056155635.1. Classification (NCBI taxonomy): domain Bacteria; kingdom Pseudomonadati; phylum Pseudomonadota; class Betaproteobacteria; order Burkholderiales; family Burkholderiaceae; genus Paraburkholderia; species Paraburkholderia sp. BR10141. The sequence goes on from NZ_JBMIQH010000015.1 coordinate 76,635, forward strand.
AGCGAGTCGAGTATGCCGATGATCTTCTCGACGCGCGCGTTCCAGCGCTTGTTCCCCGCCTTGCTGCGCGCGGCGTCGCCGATGTACTCGTCGTAGGCGCGCTTCCGGCTGACCGGATGATGCGCGAGTTCGAGGTGCGGCATCAGTTCGCCATCACGGAACATGGCCGTGCCTACCCCCGTGCCGAGCGTCATCACGAATTCGAGGCCTTGCCCTTCGATCGCGGCGAGGCCCTGCATTTCCGCGTCGTTGATCATGCGCACCGACGCAATGCCCAGGCGCTCGCCGAGCATCTGCGCGAGCGGCACGTCGTTCCAGTCGTCGGGGCCGAGATGCGGCGCCGTGATCACATGATTGTTGCGCACGACACCAGGAAAGCCGATCGAAACGTGGGTCGCCGGATACTGCTTGAGCAGCGGGCCGACGAGCGTCGCGAGCGTTTCGACCAGCAAGGCGGGCGGGCACGGATGCGGTGTCGCCACGCGCACGCGCTGCGTGCGCATTGCGCCGCTCGCGTCGATGATCGCGGCCTTCAGGCCCGTTCCGCCAACGTCGATCGCGAGAATATTTTCGATGTCGTTCGAGGTGTGCGTTGCACTTACCGCGCTTTTCACAGCGCTTTTCTTCACCGCTTTTTCGATTTTGGTCATACGTTCTCCTTGGCTGTCTGGTTCACGTCTTCTTCGCCGGCGCCGGCGCGAGGGTGCGCCACGCGCGGCCGTCGCGCGCGAGCAGTGCATCCGCCTGCGCCGGGCCTTCGCTGCCCGCGGCGTACTCGTACACGGGAAGCGCGGCGTCGAGTTCCGGGTGCAATACGCCATCCACCGTCGACCATGCCGCCTCAATGCCATCGGCGCGTTGAAAGAGCGTCTGGTCGCCGAGCATGCAATCGTAGAGCAGGGTTTCGTAGCCGACATTGGCACGCTCCGCGAAGAAGTCGTCGTAGTCGAACGACGAATGCACCGGGCCGATCTGCACGACTGGCCCCGGCGTCTTCACGTTGAAGTCGAAGCTCGTGCCATGCGACGGATCGATGCGCAGCGTCAGCACGTTGGGCGTGAGCGTATCGACCGGCGTGTCGCGAAAGAGCAGAAACGGCACGCTCTTCAGCTGCACCGAAATCTCCGTGCGCCGCGCGGCGAGGCGCTTGCCGGTACGCAGATAGAACGGCACGCCCGCCCAGCGCCAGTTGTCGATCTGCACGCGCGCGGCGGCATAGGTTTCGGTGCGGCTGTCCTGCGCCACGTCCGGTTCTTCGCGGTAGCCCACGCCCGCCGGGCCCTTCGCGTATTGACCGAACACCACGTCGTCGGGCGTGAGCGGCTTGAGCGCATCGAAGATGTCGGCCTTCTTGTTGCGCACGGCTTCGGCGTCGAACGAGTTGGGCGGCTCCATGGCGACCATGCCGAGCAGCTGAAACAGGTGATTGGGCACCATGTCGCGAAACGCGCCGGTCTGCTCGTAGAACTTGCCGCGGCCTTCCACGCCGATCACTTCCGAAGCCGTGATCTGCACGCTGTCGATGTACTCGCGCCGCCAGACGGGCTCGAACATGGCGTTGGCGAAGCGCAGCGCGAGTATGCTCTGCACCGTGTCCTTGCCGAGGAAGTGGTCGATGCGATAGACCTGCGATTCGCTCGCGAAGCGCAGCACATGCTCGTTCAAGTCGCGCGCCGAAGCGAGATCGGCGCCGAAGGGCTTTTCGATCACGATGCGGCGGAACGCGCCGTTGCTGTCGTTGCCCTCGTCGAGCAGCCCCGCCTTGCCGAGACGCTCGATAATCGGCTTGAAGAAGCGCGCGCCCACGGCGAGGTAGAACACGACGTTGCCGCGCGACTTGCCGTTCAGCTGCTGCGCGAGGCGCTCGAACGCGCTGTCGTCCTCGAATTCGCCTGCCATGTAGGTGAGCCGCTGCGCGACCCAGTCCCACGCCTCGTCGTCGAGCTTGCCGGCGTGGAAGGTACTCGCCTTGTCGGCGGCGAATTTCTCCAGCGCGGCGTGCAGATCGTCGACCCACGCCTTCGTTTCGCGCTCGCCATGATTCACGCCGATGATCTTCATGCCGTCGTCGAGCAGGCGGTCGACGGCGAGGTTGTAGAGCGCCGGCATCAAAAGGCGCTTGGTCAGATCGCCGCCCGCGCCGAAGATCACGAGCGTGCAGGGCGGTGCGGGATGCTTGCCAACGGGCGAGGCGGGCGCGGCCGGTGCGCCGTGCGGATGCGCAGGCACTTTCGCGCTGGGGGCCGCGCGGGAAGCTTCGTTGGAAGCGTGGGGCTGGGTCGCGGGGTGAGTCGGTTTCGTCGACATGATTTCGCTTCAGTGGGCCGAAATGAATACAGCGAGCAAGTCCGGTTCCTTGACTGACCGAGTTTGCGCGCATTGAGTTCATTCCGCCATCGAAGGCGTTTTGTAATATCGTGGGCACTCATGTCACGCCGTTCTCCCCCGCGCTGATTGCGCAATTCGCAGTACCCTTACCGGCGGCGGCAACTTCGACCAGGCTGATTGAACCGACCCGAGGATGGTGGCTATGTCCGATAAGCACTCCCCCGACGAAAAAGATCCCCATGATCCGCAGGGCATGCGCGGCGGACTCACGAACTACGGCGACACCGACTTCTCGCTGTTCCTTCGCAAGGCCTTCATCAAGGGCGCCGGATATACCGACGACGCGCTGGCGCGACCCGTCATCGGCATCACGAACACGGGCAGCGCGTACAACCCGTGCCATGGCAACGCGCCTCAGCTTCTCGAGGCGCTCAAGCGCGGCATTCTGCTGGCGGGCGGCTTGCCGATGGAATTCCCGACCATTTCCATCCACGAAAGCTTTTCGCAGCCAACCAGCATGTTCATGCGCAACCTCATGTCGATGGATACGGAGGAGATGATTCGCGCGCAGCCCATGGATGCGGTCGTGCTCATCGGCGGCTGTGACAAGACGGTGCCCGCCCAGTTGATGGGCGCGGCGTCGGCGGGCATTCCGGCCATTCAGCTCGTTACCGGGTCGATGATGACGGGCGCGCATCGCGGCGAGCGCGTCGGCGCGTGTACGGATTGCCGCCGCTACTGGGGCAAGTTTCGCGCGGGCGAAGTCACGGCGGACGAGATCGCCGAGGTGAACGACCGCCTCGTGCCGAGCGTCGGCACCTGTGCCGTCATGGGCACGGCCAGCACGATGGCTTGCGTGGCGGAAGCCATGGGCATGACGATGCCGGGCGGGGCCTCGCCTCCAGCGGTGAGCTCGGACCGCATGCGCGTGGCCGAGCAGACCGGCGCGCAAGTCGTGGAGATGGCGCGACGGCGGCTCACCATCGACCAGGTGCTCAGCGCCGAGTCGTTCGAAAACGGCTTGCGGGTGCTGCTGGCCATCGGCGGGTCGACCAACGGCATCGTGCATCTCGCAGCGATTGCCGGGCGCATGGGCTTCGACATCGATCTGGACGCCGTGGACCGTATGGGCCGCGAAACGCCGGTGCTGCTCAACCTGAAGCCGTCCGGCGAGCACTACATGGAAGATTTTCATCGGGCGGGCGGTATGGCCACGCTGCTCCATGAACTGAAGCCCTTGCTGCATCTCGACGCCATGACCGTGACCGGCCGCACCCTCGGAGAGGAGATGGAGCGCGCCGGGCCGCGCTTCGCGCAGGACGTGGTGAAGCCGCTCACCGCGCCCATTTACCCGCAGGGCGGCTTGGCCGTGTTGCGCGGCAATCTCGCGCCGGGTGGCGCGGTCATCAAGCAATCGGCCGCCTCGGCGGCGCTCATGGAGCACGAGGGCCGCGCGGTGGTGTTCGAGGACGCGACCGATATGGCGAACCGCATCGACTCCGACGATCTCGACGTCCACGCCGACGACGTGATCGTCCTCAAACGCATCGGACCCAAAGGCGCGCCGGGCATGCCCGAGGCCGGCTATATCCCGATCCCGAAGAAGCTGGCGCGGGCCGGGGTGAAGGACATGGTGCGGATTTCGGACGGACGCATGAGCGGCACGGCATTCGGAACCATCGTGCTGCACGTCACGCCGGAAGCCGCCATCGGCGGCCCGCTAGCGCAGGTCCGTAACGGCGACCGCATCCGCTTGAGCGTGGCCAACCGCGAGATTACGCTGCTCGTGGACGACGAAGAACTGCGGCGCCGGGCGCAGGCGAACCCGGTGACTGCGCCCACGGCAAGCCGCGGTTATCACAAGCTCTTTCTCGACACCGTGACCCAGGCAGACAAGGGCGCCGATTTCGATTTCCTCAGGGCGGTCGAATCGCGTGGCGCAGTGCCCAGGAAGTAGCTTGCGGGCCGGGAGAGCCGGGTGGCCGCACTTCTTGCCCGGCGTCCTGATTTCGGTATAATGAAAGCTCGTTCGGAATATCGAACAAGAAACACCACGCAGCAGCAAAGCATCCAGAGTCGGACTGACCGACGCCAACCTGCCCTCCCGGGCAAGGTGGAAGCCCTCGAGGCGATGCGGCCGATTCACGGCAACGAAACGGGAACAGCCTGGCTGGCACCGGTTCGATCAACTTTCATCCGGAGCCACCATGCATCAAGATATCTCCTCCTCTTCGACCGTCTGTGAAGACCTGTCGCACTGCCTCCCCGGTTTCACGCTCACTCACACCGTGCATCTGGTGTCCGGTCTGGATCTCGGCGTCGTGTCGACCGCCGCTGGCGTGCTCGACGGCGAACAGGTGGTCGTCGACCGATGGGCCGTGACCCGCTTCGGCGACGTGCTCGAGCAAAAAATCGTATTTGGCGACATGACCGAACGCCGGGCGGCCCGGCTGCGCGAACGGCTCGCGGCCGTCGACGGCGTGTTGCGCGCGAAGATAGAGCATCATTTCGTGCGCGCCCGCTGAAACCAAAGGCCGGCGTCGCCGATGCACTTAACGAGGAGCCAGGGTGCCAGACACCAGCGTTGAACAAGGGCAACACCCACGCGTCTTTGTCGCGGACATCGGCGGCTCCTACATCAGGCTCGGTGTATCGGACCGTCCGCGCAGCGTGCGCCTCGTCGAAAGCGTGCCGACCCCCGTCGACAGTTGGGAGGCGTTCGGCGCGACCCTCGAAGCCCTGGCGGCCCGGCATATTGGCGAGACCCGCTCGCCTCTCGTCATCTCGATGGCAGGCGCGATCGATCCCGCAAGCGGCGTGATTTGCGCGTCCAACGTCCCATGTGTCTCGGGCCGCGTGCTCGGCGCGGAGTTGTCCTCCCGGCTCAAGCGGCGCATACGCATTGCAAACGACGCGGACTGCCTCGCGTTGGCCGAGGCCGTCGAGGGCGCGGGTGCCGGCCACGATGTCGTGTTCGGCGTGGTCCTCGGCTCGGGTGTCGGCGGCGGGCTGGTCGTGGGCGGCCGCGTGGTGGGCGGCGCGAGCGGCATAGCGGGAGAGTGGGGCCACGGGCTGCCGGTCAGCACGCACGTCGACTTCGACGGCATGGGCCACGCGGAGCCCGTGATGGCATTGCGTTGCGGCTGCGGGCGAGTGGGCTGCGTCGACACCATCGGCGCGGCACGCGGTCTGGAACGGCTCCACGCACTCCTGAACGACGAGCAGAAAGACAGCCACACCCTTCTCGACGACTGGCAGCAAGGCGGCGAGCGCGCGAGGCGCACCGTTTGCGCGTGGCTCGCGCTGGTATCGGAGCCGCTCGCGGCCGTGGTCAACATCACGGGCGCTTCAGTCGTCCCGGTTTGCGGCGGCCTTTCAAATGTGGCCCCATTGATCGACGCGCTGGACGCGGCCGTGCGCAAGCGCACGCTGCGGCGGTTTCGCGAACGCGTCGTCGTTCCGGGCGCGTTCCGGCAGGACGGCGGACTCATCGGTGCGGCCATCATCGCGCGGCAGGACGACTGGCGCGAGCCGTAGCGCGCCGTGTTCGCCCGCACAGGAAAAATGGGCTTCCGACGCCTAAACTAATCTATGAAGCCAGACGGCTATCGGTCAGCGTTTCGGTCAGCGGCTACCGGGGTAAGCATCATGAAAGCGCGTGAATTGTGCAGACTCCTGCTCGTGCTCGTGGCGCTATGCATCAGCGCCGGGGCAAGCGCGGGTCGAGGCGGCGGTTGGGTGCATGGCGGCGGCGGTGGCTGGGGCGGCGGTGGCGGCGGCGGCTGGGGAGGCGGCGGCTACGGCGGCGCGAATCACAGCAGCGGCTGGAGCGGCGGCTACCACGGTGGCTATAACGGCGGCGCCTGGTATCACGGCGGTTACTACCACGGCGGCTACTACCATGGCGGCTACTACCACGGCTACGGCTGGTATCACGGCGGCCGCTATCACGGCTGGTATGGCTGCTGCGGATCGGCGAGCGTCGGCTTCTACTTCGGCCCCGGCTTCATCTACGGCTATCCGTTCTATCCGTACTACTATCCGCCGTACGTCGCGAGCGTCTACTACCCCTACGTTTCCGGCGACTTCTCGCAGCCCACGCAGTGGATCGAACAAGGCCAGGGCCAGGCTCAGTACCAGGCAGAGCCCCAGTACGGCGGCGCCAATATGTACGATCAAAACGAGCAGTACGGGCAAGGCGAGCAAACCGGCCAGGGCGGCCAAGGCGGCGAGGCGCCCTACGGCGTCTGGTACTACTGCGTCGCGTCACAGACCTACTACCCGTACGTGCGGACCTGCCCAGGCGGCTGGCAGCAGGTGCCCGCGCGGCCACCTGACAGTTGAATGACGGCGCGTCAGCGCACCGCGTAGCGTTCGGCGTCGGCGTGCCGGAACGTCAGGCCATGGCCGTGGCGCGCGAGGTCGGGCGCGATATGTCCGGCGTGCAGGCGCGGCGCGCCCTCGAACAGCATGCCCTCGATGCGCGCGTGATCGTGAAACCATTCGATATGCACGAGGCGCCGCGCCGAGCATGCCACATGCAGATGCAGCGCCGGCGCGCAATGCGCCGAGAGCGGCGTATGCCACGCATCGCACAGCGCGTCGGCCTGCAGAAAGCCGGTGATGCCGCAGCAGCGCGTGGCGTCGGCCTGCAGCACATCTACGGCGTGGGTTTCCAGCAGCGCGCGGAAGTCGTCTGCCGTATAGCCGTATTCGCCCGCGGCGAGCGCCATGCGCGCGGGCAGGGCGGCGCGCAGCGCGGCGAGGCCGCGGCGGTCGTCCGAAGAAAGCGGCTCTTCGAACCACTGCACGTCCTCTTGCGCGAAGCATTGCGCGAGCCGCTGCGCCTCCTCGATCTCATAGGCGCCGTTGGCGTCGACGAACAGGCCCGCCGTGCTGCCTATCGCCTCGCGCGCCGCCGCCACGCGCGCCGGATCGTCGGCCGGGTGCGAGCCGACTTTCATCTTGACCCACGCGCAGCCGTCGTTCTCGACCCAGCCGCGCAACTGCTTCGTGAGCGTTTTCAGGTCGTAGCTCGTGAAGCCGCCGCTGCCGTACACCGGCACGCGCTCGCGCTGCATGCCGAGCAGCGCGCACAGCGGGATGCCGAGCGCCTTCGCCTTGAGGTCCCAGAGCGCGGCATCGACGGCCGATATTGCGCAGGCCGCGAGGCCCGGCCGGCCGATGTTGCGCACGGCCCGCTGCATTTCGAGGTTGATGCGCGCGGTGTCGAAGAGGTCGTGCTGGCGCACGGCGTCGCCGAGCACGCTCTCCACGAGCGCTGTGGCGCCCGCATGCGCATAGGTATAGCCCACGCCGGTGAAGCCGAGCGCATCGATTTCAACCAGCACGAGCGTGGTGGAACGCCAGGCGATGGTGCCGTCCGCTTCGGGCAGGTCGGTGGGGATCGTATAGGCGCGCGCTTCGAGGCGCGTCAATCGGGTGGCATTCATGATGTCTCGCGCGTGTGCCTCACAGCAGCTTGTCGAGCGTGATCGGCAGATCGCGCACGCGCTTGCCCGTGGCGTTGTAGATCGCGTTCGCCACGGCGGCGGCCACGCCCACCACGCCAATCTCGCCCACCCCCTTCGCGCCGAGTGGGTTCACCACGTCGTCGTGCTCGTCCACGAACAGCACGTCGATCTCGCCGATGTCGCGATTCACCGGCACGTGATATTCCGCGAGGTTGTGATTCATGATGCGCCCGAGCGTATGGTCGAACTGCGCTTCTTCGTGCAACGCCATACCGATGCCCCATACCACGCCCCCGGCGATCTGGTTCGCGGCCGTCTTCGGGTTGACGATGCGGCCCGCCGCAACGGCGCTCACCAAGCGCGCCACGCGCACCATGCCGAGCGCTTCGTCCACGCGCACTTCGGCGAACACGGCTGAATGCGTCGCCATGGAATACTGCTTCTGGAGCGCCTCGGGCTTCAGTGTGACCTGCGCTTCGAGCGTTTTCATGCCCGCGTCGGCGAGAACGTCGGCAATGCGGGCGCGCGTTTCGGGCCGGCCGGCGCTCTCGCTCAACCTCACCTCACCGCGTTCGATCACGAGCGCTTCGTCCAGCATGCCGGGGTCGAGATTGGCGAACGCCACGCCGCCGTGCGCGGGCAACAGTTGTGCGAGGCGCGAGCGCAGCTGCGTGCAGGCGAGCGATGCGGCGCTGCCCACGGAAGCCACGGTCCACGAGCCGCCTTCGATCGGCGCGGGCGGTAGCGATGTGTCGCCGAGCGTGAACTCGACATCGTCGATGGCCATGTGCAGCGCGTCGGCGGCGATCTGCGAAATGGCGGTGTAGGTGCCGGTGCCGATATCGGCCGTGGCGCTGGCGAGTTCGAGCCGCCCTTGCGCGTTGAGGACGGCGCGCACGGTCGCTTCGGTCTGCAATGCCTCCCACATGCCCGTGGCCATGCCATAGCCCACCAGTTCGTGGCCCTCGCGCATGGCGCGCGGTGTCGCAATGCGCGCGCCCCAGCCAAAACGCTCGGCGCCTTGCGCGTAGCAGTCGAGCAGCGCCTTGCTCGAATACGGCAACTGCTTGTTCGCGTCCTCGTCGGCGTAGTTGCGGATGCGCAGTTCGAGCGGGTCCATGTCCAGCGCGACGGCCAGTTCGTCCATGGCGCATTCGAGCGCGTAGAGACCTTGCGCGGCGCCTGGCGCACGCATATCGAGCGGCGTGTACACGTCGAGCCGCCCCAGCTTGTAGCCGAGCTGGACGTGCGGCGCGCGATACAGCCGGCCCGACCAGTTGACGACCACGTCGGTGAAGTCCTCGAACTGCGAGGTTTCTCCCACGGCTTCGTGGATGATCGCTTCGAGGCGGCCATCGCGTTGCGCGGCAAGCGCAACGTGCTGGATCGAGGCGGGCCGGTGTCCGAAGGTGAACATCTGCGCGCGCGTGAGCGCCACCCGCACGGGCAGGCGCAGCACGCGCGCCGCCATCATCGCCAGCGGCAGATGGTATTGCGGCCGCAGGCCGGAGCCAAACGCGCCGCCCACGAACGGCGAAATCACGCGTACGCGGTCCTGAGACAGGCCGAAGACCTTCATCAGGTACTGCTGAGTATTGCTCACGCCTTGAGTCTTTTCGTAGACGATGTAACGCCCGTCGGCGGAAGGCACGACGGTGCAGCCGTGCATCTCCATAGGCTGATGAAACTCCGCGGGTATGCTGTAAAACGCGTCGGTGCGGGCGGGGGCGCGCGCGAGCGCCCGGTACGCGTGGCCGCGCGGTGCCGGCGGCGGCTCGAAGCCGCCCTTCTCGGTGGAGGGGTCGACCGCATGCTCCAGGGCGCGGGCCAGTTCGGTCTGATGCGCCTCGCTGCGATAACGCACGCGCACGAGCGAAGCCGCGTAGTGCGCGAGTTCGGGCGTCTGTGCCACCACAAGCGCGACGGGCTGGCCCGCGAAGGCGACGTGCGTGTCGGCGAGCGGGCGAAACGGCTTGCCGCCCGGTGCGATCTGATCCTTCCAGGCCGCGTCGTCTTCGGCGAGCGTGGGGCGGTTCTCGTGCGTGAGCACGTGCAGCACGCCTGGCAGCGCGAGCGCCGCGGACGCGTCGATGGCGACGATCTTGCCGCGCGCGATGGTGGCGTTGACGACCGCGCCGTGCACGAGCCCTGTGGCCGTGAACTCGGCGGCGTAGCGCGCGGCGCCCGTGACCTTGCTGCGGCCATCCACGCGCGAGAGCGGCGCGCCGATGCGTGCGACCGGGTTCGCGTCGCGGCGAGCTTCATAGGCGGTACTCATGCTGATTCCTCCCCGGAGTCTTCTGCGCCGTCGCCCTCGGCTCGGGGCGCCAGCGCCTGTTCGAATGCGCGCACGATCGCACGTCGCGCGAGATCCACCTTGAACGCATTGCCGGGACGCGGGTCGGCGTGCGCGACCACGGCGTCGGCGTAGCGTTCGATGGCGCGTGTATCGTCGACAGCGCGGCCGATCAGACGCTGTTCCGCTTCGCGATCCCGCCAGGGCTTGTGCGCGACGCCGCCCAGCGCGCAGCCTAGCGCGCGCATCGTGCCGTCCTCCACGCGCACGCCGAGCGCGACCGAAACGAGCGCGAACGCATACGACTGGCGATCGCGCAGCTTCAGATACGTGAAGTGCTGCGCATAGCCCTCGCGCGGCAATTCGACGGCGGTGATGAGTTCCTCGTCGGCGAGCGTCGTTTCGCGGTGCGGTGTGTGACCGGGCAGGCGGTGCAGGCTGTCGAAGGGCAGCGTGCGCGTGCCGCGCCGGCCCGCCACGTGCAGCGTGGCGTCGAGCGCTTCGAGCGCGACGCACATGTCCGATGGATGCGTGGCGATGCAGTGTTCGCTCGCGCCGAAGATCGCGTGCATGCGGTTGACGCCGTCCAGCGCGGCGCAGCCGGTGCCCGGCGCGCGCTTGTTGCAGCACGTGGCGGGATCGTAGAAGTAGAGGCAGCGCGTGCGCTGGAGCAGATTGCCGCCCACGGTCGCCGCGTTGCGGATCTGCGCGGACGCCCCGGCGAGCAGCGCCTGCGCGAGCAGCGGATAGCGCTCGATCACGCGCGCGTCCCATGCCAGCGCGCTATTGGTGGCGAGCGCGCCAATGCGCAAGCCGCCGTCCTGCGTCGCCTCGATGTCGCGCAGCGGCAGCCGTGTGATGTCGATGATCGCGGCGGGGCGCATGACATCCTCACGCATCAGATCGACGAGATTCGTGCCACCGGCGAGGAATTCGGCGCCGGGGGTGGCGTAGTGCAGCCGCACGGCGTCGTCCACGCTCTTCGCGCGAGCGTACGAGAAGCGGTTCATGGTGCGTCTCCTTCGTCCTCTTCGCCGCCGGCGAGGTCCTGCGCGCGGCGCACGCCTTCCACGGCGTTCGCGATGTTCACGTATGCCCCGCAGCGGCAAAGATTGCCGCTCATTTGCTCGCGCACGTCGTCGCGGCAATGCGCGTGGCCTTCGGCGAGCAGCCCCACGGCCGAGCAGATCTGGCCCGGCGTGCAGTAGCCGCACTGAAACGCATCGTGGTCGATGAAGGCCTGCTGGACGGGGTGCAGCGCGCCGTCTTGCGCGAGTCCCTCGATCGTCGTGACGTCCGCGCCGTCGTGCGACACGGCGAGCGCGAGACACGCGTTGATGCGCACGCCGTTCACGAGCACCGTGCACGCGCCGCATTGGCCGTGATCGCAACCTTTCTTCGTGCCGGTGAGATGAAGCTGCTCGCGCAGCAGGTCGAGCAGGCTGGTCCACGGTTCCACGTGCAGCGCGTGGTGCGCGCCGTTGATCGTGAGTTCGATCGGCACGGCTTCGCTGCGAAGATGCGTGTCATCGTGCCTCGCCTTTGCGTCGTGTGCGCGCGGCGCGGGGTTGCGGGTGGCTGTGTGCATAACGGCCTCGTTATCAGGGCGGGTTGGGCTGGAATGGTCGCGATCATGCAATGCGCAATGCGCTTGCCTGGTGGTTCGGGTGCGTGCGGGGCCCGATGGCGCCCTCGAACCTATAGCGGATGCTCACCGTGTTCCGGCAACTCGGGCTCGAAAAACACCCAGCGCGCCGCAGGAAACGCCGCCTGCAAGGCGTTTTCGACACGGTCGATGATGCGCACCAGCTCGACGGCGTCGCAGCGCTCGGCGAGTTCGGCCTGGACTGCTACGAGCAGGCTGTCCGACCAGCGCAGCACGACGAGGCTGACCACGCGGCCGATCTCGGGGCGCGCTTCGAGCCACGCGCGCATGTCCCGGCGCACGCTCGCGCGCGCCGCTTCGCCCACGATCAGCGACTTGATCTCGCGAAGCGCGAACACGGCCGCCGCCATCATCACGCCGCCCACGCCGATGCTGCCGAGCGCGTCGAAGCCCGGCCAGCCGGTGAGGGCGGCCAGCCCCGTGCCGGCAATCGAGACGACGAGGCTTGCGAGCGCCGCGGCGTCCTCGCCGATCGAGAGCATGTTCTCCAGTTCGCCGGTTTCGCGAAACCAGCGCCATAGACCGCCCGCGCGGCGCCGCCGGTCGACGGAACGGATCGATGCGCGCAACGCGGTGCCCTCGGCGAGCGCCGCAACGGCCAGCACGCCCAGGGCGATCTGCACATGATCGACGCCGCTGTGATGCCAGAGCCGCCATGCACCGATGGCCATCGAAAGCAGGCCGCCCACGAAGAAAAACTGCAGCGCGACGAGCATGGCGTAGAAGTGCGTCTCGCGGCCAAAGCCAAGCGGATGCTGTTCGTCGGGCCTGTTGCGAGCCGCGCGCCGGCCCGCGATGAGCAAAAACTGATTCAGGCAGTCGGCGCTGGAGTGCGCGGCCTCGGCAAGCGTGGCGCCCGAATTCGTGTAGGCCGCGGCGGCGAACTTGCACAGCGCCACCACGACGTTGGACGCGAGCGCGTAGTAGACGGCGCGCGGGACCTTCACGCTGGCCTGCCCAGTCGCGCCGCGCTCCATCAGAACCCCGGGATGTCGCGCGCCGCAACGTCTATCGTCTTGGTCCATGCAGCCATCGTGCGCTCCCGTTCCCCCCTTATTGCGGGTGCGCAAATCGCATGCCCCCTGCGCGCGTGCGCCGGCGCGATTGCGAGGGCACATCGCTTGCGCTCCGGATGATGTTGTCGCTCGCCTTCACCTTGTGGCGAGCCATTCGGAACACTCACCAGGAGCCACCCCATGACAAAACACAAAAGCCCTCAAGGCAAGCATCAGCCCACCGACGCGAAATCGCAGAGCCTCGAATCGTTTCGCGCGCATGCGGACGGCGAGGCGCTGCGCACCAACCAGGGCGTGAAGATCGCCGATAACCAGAACACCTTGCGTGCAGGTGCGCGCGGCCCTTCGCTGCTCGAAGACTTCATCATGCGCGAGAAGATCACGCACTTCGACCACGAACGGATTCCCGAGCGCATCGTTCACGCGCGCGGTTCCGCTGCGCATGGGGTTTTTCGTGTATACGAGTCGCAAGCCGAACTCACGCGCGCGGGCTTTTTGCAGGACCCCGCCAAGGAAACGCCTGTCTACGTGCGATTTTCGACAGTGCAGGGGCCGCGCGGCTCGTCGGACACCGTGCGCGACATACGCGGCTTCGCCACCAAGTTCTACACAGACGAGGGCAATTTCGATCTGGTGGGGAACAACGTGCCCGTGTTCTTCATTCAGGACGCGATCAAGTTCCCCGACTTCGTGCATGCGGTGAAGCCCGAGGCCCCCGACGAAATGCCCACGGGCGGCACCGCCCACGATACGTTCTGGGACTTCGTCTCGCTCGTGCCGGAAAGCGCGCACACGGTCATCTGGGCCATGTCCGACCGCGCGATCCCGCGCAGCCTGCGCACCATGGAAGGGTTCGGAGTGCATACGTTTCGCTTCGTCAATGCCAAGGGCCACGCGCGCTTCATCAAGTGGCACTGGCGGCCCGTGCTGGGCTCGTACTCGCTGCTGTGGGACGAAGCGCAGAAGATCGCTGGCAAGGACCCCGACTTTCATCGGCGCGACTTGTGGGAGGCGATCGAGCGCGGCGACTATCCCGAGTTCGAACTGGGCGTGCAGGTCATCGAGGAGAGCGACGAACACAGCTTCGATTTCGATCTGCTCGACCCGACCAAGCTCGTGCCCGAAGAAGAGGTGCCGGTGAAGATCATCGGCAAGATGACGCTCAACCGCAATCCGGACAACTTCTTTGCGGAAACGGAGCAGGTCGCGTTCCATCCGGGCCATATCGTGCCGGGCATCGATTTCACGAACGACCCGTTGCTGCAAGGGCGTTTGTTCTCCTATACCGATACGCAGATCAGCCGTCTTGGCGGCCCGAACTTTCACGAGATTCCGATCAACCGGCCGGTTTGCCCGTACCAGAACAATCAGCGCGATGCGATGCACCGGCAAACCCTCAACGTCGGCCAGGCTTCGTACGAACCGAATTCGGTGAGCGGCGGGTGGCCGAAGGAAACGCAGCCGAAGGACGGCGGCTTCGAAAGCTACCAGGAACGCATGGACGGCGTGAAGATACGCGTGCGCAGCGAGTCGTTCGCGGACCACTTCTCGCAGGCCACGATGTTCTACCACAGCATGTCGGAGCCGGAGAAGGACCATATCAAGGCCGCCTATACCTTCGAACTGGGCAAGGTCACGAAGCCCGAAATACGCGAACGCCAGGTCAACGCCATTCTCGCGAACATCGACGCGGACCTCGCTGCGAGCGTGGCGCAAGCGCTCGGCTTGCCGAAACCAAAAGCCGGCGCCAAACCAGGCAAGCCGCGCACGGCCAGTTCGCCCGCGCTCAGCCTGCTCAACCGCGTGCAGCCCGGCATCAAGGCGCGCAAGATCGCCTTGCTCACCGCGCCCGGCGCGGACCCCGCCATGCTCACGCGGCTGCGCGATGCCTTTGCGCTGGAGGGCGCAACGGCGCTCGTCATCGCGCCCACGCTCGCGCCGATCGGCGATCTCGCGCCCGATGCGACTATCACCGGCATGCCCTCGGTCATGTTCGACGCGGTGTTCGTCCCCGGCGGCGAAAAGGCCACGGAGGCATTGACGCAGTCGGGCGATGCGCGTCATTTCGTGCTCGAAGCGTTCAAGCATCTGAAGGCGATCGGCGCGCTCGATACCGGGCGGCTCGTGCTTTCCGCCGCGCAGTTGCCCGATCACGCGGACGGCGTCGCGAACGGCGATGAAGCCGAACTCGAGCGCGTGCTCAAGGAATTCATCGAAGCGGCAGGGCAGCATCGCGTATGGTCGCGCGTGGCGCAGACGCTGGCGGTGCCGGCGTGAGCGTCAACGGGAGGGCACAAGCAAATGGACAAGCCGGCTACACGATCGAAGAACGCGCGCAGCGACGCGCAATCGCAGTTCTCGCGCTATGCGCAGCCGCTGGTGAGGGAAGCGCTTGCGCGTGTCACCGCGCTCGACACCGAGCCGGAAACGATGCACCAGCTGCGCGTCGCGTTGCGGCGGCTGCGCACGCTGTTGTGGGCGTGGCGGCCGCTGCTCGGGCGCGCGAGCATCGAGCCGCAGCGGGCGTTTCTCAAGCGTGCGGCGTCGGCCGCGGGCGAGGTGCGCGATTGGGATATTGCCGTCGCGCTGCTCGGCACGGACGGCGGCGCACTCGCGAACGGGCACCTTGCGCCGGTACGACAAGCGGCGCGCGAGCACGCCCGGCAGACGCTCTCTGCCGCCGATCTCAAGCACGCGCTGCGCGACATGCTGCATGAGGTGAACCGGGCGTTGAACACGTCGCCGCGCCGCACGCCGCTCAAGCGCCTCGCGCGCGAACGCGTGCGAGCGGCGCGCCGGTCGCTGGCTAAGCGCATGCGGCGAGCGCGCAGCGCAAAACGCCGCGATTACGCCTCGTGGCACGAGGTGCGCAAGGGGGCGAAGCGCCTGCGCTATCTGCTCGAGTTCTTCGGATCGATACTGCCGCGCCGCGAAAACCGGGGTATGAAGTCGCTCAAGAAACTACAGGATCGTTTCGGGAAGCTAAACGATGCGGTCGCGAGCGAAAACCTGCTCGCCCAACATCGCGAGATCTTCCCGGACGGTGCGAAGGCTGATGCCGCGCTCGCGACGCTGCGTCGCGAACGCAAGAAGCGCCGGCGAATGGCGGCAAAGCTGCTCGATTAGCGCGGCGGTGAAGGTGCGGACGAGGCGATCGGCCCCGCTTGCTCCCACCCGCCGCCCAGCGCCTTGTACAACGCCACGAGGTCGGTGCATACCTGCAGTTGCTCCTGCTGCGCGTTCTGCTCGGCGCTGCTCAGTTGGCGCTGCGCATCGAGCACGTCGATGAACGAGACAATGCCCTTGCGATAGCTCTCGCGTGCGAGATCGAACGCGTGGCGCTGGGCTGCCGCGCTCTCGTCGAGCGAGACGAGGCGCGTCTGATCGGTGCGATACACATCGAGCGCGTTGTTCACGTCGCGCAGCGCATCGAGCACGGTTTTGCGGTAATCGAGCGCGGCTTCGACCTGCTGGAGCTTCGACAGCCGCAAGTTCGACACGAGCGCGCCGCCCTGGAAGACGGGCAGCGATACGCTCGGCCCCCATGACCAGAAAAGGTTCGCCCAGTGCGTGAGATCGTGCGGCGAGGTCGCGCGCGTGCCGACCTGCCCGGTGAGCGAGATGTCCGGATAGAACTGCGCCACGGCCACGCCCACGTTGGCCGTGGCCGCGTGCAGCGAAGCTTCGGCGCGGCGGATGTCGGGGCGCCGGCGCGCGAGCGTGGCGGGCAGCCCGACCGGCACTGCGGGCGGCGTGCCGGGCAGTATGCCGGGCGGCGTGAGTTCGGTGTCGAGCGCGCCCGGCGCTTCGCCTACGAGCACCGCGAGCGCGTTGAGCGACTGCGCGATCTGCTGATCGTATTGCGGCAGCAGCGCCTCGGTTTGCGTACGCTCGGCGTGCGCGCGCGCGACGTCGAGTTCGCTTTCGAGGCCGTGCATCGCGGCGCTGCGCGCGAGGTCCTCGGTCTCGCGCTGCTCGGCGACGAGGTTCTGGGCCGTCGCGTGCAGCATCTGGGCGCCGCGCAGCTGCAGGTAGGTCTCGGCCACTTCGGCTTCCAGCGAGACCTGCGCATCGCGTTGCGACTCGAGCGCGACATCGGCCTGCGCATTTGCGGCTTCGACCGAGCGTCGCACGCGCCCGAAGAGGTCGAGTTCCCATGACGCGTCGAAGCCCGCTTGCCACAGGTCCACGGGCGCGGTGAGCCGGTCGAGCGCGCTTTGCGCGCCGCGCTCCACGCCTGGGCCCGCACCCGGCGCGATCTGGTTGATGGGCGAGTTGGGCGCGCCGAGCGCATCGACCTTGTTGTAGACGCCCGCCGATTCGAGCAGGCCCTTCGCGCCCAATTGTTCGCGCTTGTAGCTCGCGCTCGCGCGCACGTTCGGCAGACCTTGTGCGGCGGCCTGCTGGGTTCGTTCGCGTGCTTGCGCGATGCGCACGACCGCGATCTGCAGATCGGGGTTGTCGCTCAATGCGCGCTCGATCAGGGCGTCGAGCGCGGGGTCGCCGAAGCCGCGCCACCACTGCGGATCGGGATTCGATTCGACGGTGGGCGTCGATACGCCGCCCGGTCCGTTCGCCGTGCGTTGCGTCGCATGCCAGTCTGCGGGCGCGTTGGCCTGCGGCGGCTGGAAGTCGGGGCCTACGGTGCAGGCACACAGTGAAGCGGCGAGAATGACGGCGAGCGCTCGCATGTCAATGGCCTCCTGAACCCGCCGCTTTCGAGGGCGAGAACAACAGCGCGAGCGGCGCGAACACCGCGCAGAAGCAGGCGAGTATGCCAAATACGTCGATATAGGCAAGGATGGTGGCCTGCGAAACGAAGGTCTCGTAGAGATGGCCGTTCGCCGTCTGCATGGCGTGCGCGAGCGGCGCTCCGGTGCTTTGCATGACCGTTTGCGCCTCGCGCGCGAGTGTGTCCTGGTAGTTCTGCGAGAACGGCGACATATGTGCCGAAAGATGCGCCATCCATGCCTGCGAGCGCTCGCGAATCAACGCGGTGGAGACCGAAATGCCGATCGAGCCGGCCACGTTGCGGAACATGGTGAACAGTGCGGAGGCGTCGTTATTGAGCTCCTTCGGCACGGTCAGGTAAGCGAGCGTCGTGACAGGCACGAACAGGAATCCGATGGCGAGCGACTGCGCGCTGCGCAGCTTCACGAGCGTGAGGTAGTCGATATCGGGCGTGAGCGTGCGCGCGTAGATGAGCGCCATGGTGAGCATGATGAAGCCGGTCAGGATGAGCATGCGCGTCTGGATATGCGGCATCAACCGGCTGACGATGGGAATCTCCATCGTAATGAGCAGCGCGCCCGGTGACAGCACGAGGCCCGCGAGGGTGGCGGTGTAGCCGAGCTGCTGCTGTGCGAGTTGCGGAATGATCACGGCGCTGCCATAGAGCACGGCGGCGAACGCAGCGATCATGCAGCAGCCCAGCGCGAAATTGCGGTCGCGCAGGCAGCGCAGATCCACGACGGGATGCTTCGCGTAGATGAGGCGCAAGGTTGCGCCCACGATGCCGAGCACCGCGAGCACGGCGAAGGTGACGATGAACGGCGACGAGAACCAGTCGTCGTCCTCGCCGCGATCGAGCGCGACCTGCAGGCAGCCGAGACCCAGGGCGATGAGCCCGATGCCCCAGAAGTCGACCGTGCGCCAGTTCATGCGTTGGTGTGTCTCGCGTTTGACCCATGGCGGGTCTTCCACGAGCTGGAACACGGCGAGGGTCGTGAGAATGCCGACCGGCACGTTGAGCAGGAAGACCCAGCGCCATGAGACGTGGTCGGTGATCCAGCCGCCCAGCGTCGGGCCGAGCACAGGGGCGACGACGATGGCGACGGCGGAGATCGAAAACGCGCGGCCGCGCTGGCTGGGTTCGAAGGTGTCGAGGATGATGGACTGCTGGTTCGGCTGCAGGCCGCCGCCAAAGAAGCCTTGCGCCACGCGGAAGATCACGAGCTGGCCGAGGCTCGTGGCGACGCCGCACAGGAACGAGCACACCGTGAACGCGACGATGCAGAGCATGAAATAGCGCTTGCGGCCGAGCACGCGGGCGAAGAACGCCGAGATGGGCAGCACGATGCCATTGGCGACGAGGTAGGACGTCAGCACCCAGGTGGCCTCGTCGTAGCTCGCCGACATCGTGCCGGCGATATGGGGCAGCGCGACGTTCACGATGGTCGTGTCGAGCACTTCCATGAACGCGGCGAGCGTGACCGCGATCGCGATGAGCAAGGGGTTGCCGGCGGGGCGCCAGTTGCTCTGCGAATCGCTCATGGCCGCGCCCTCAGTCCGCCAGATACACCGTAGGCTCGACCGAAAGCCCCAGCGGCAGCGGCCGGTTCCCCGGCAAGCCGCTGTCGATCACGATCTTCACCGGCACGCGCTGCACGATCTTGACGAAATTGCCCGTCGCGTTCTCGGCGGGGAACGCCGAAAAGCGCGAGCCGCTGCCGAGCTGGATGCTATCCACGTGGCCGCGTAATTCGAGCTTCGGGTAGGCGTCCACGCTGATCTTGACCTTGTCGCCCGGGCGCATGCGCGTGAGTTGGGACTCCTTGAAATTGGCGGTGATCCACATTTGCGGCGTGACGATGGAAAAAAGCGACGTGCCCGCCTGCAAGAACGTGCCGTACTGCACATTGCGGCGCGTGACCCAGCCATCGGAGGGCGCGCGCATGTCGCACCAGGCGAGGTTCAGTTCCGCCGTGTCGAGCTGCGCCTCGGCCTGCGCCACCTCTTCGCGGCGCGCCTCCACGGCGGCCACGGCCTGGCGGATCTGCTGCGGCACGAGGCTCGCCGTCTTCAGTTGGGCACGGGCGCTCATGACGCCGGCATGCGACACGCGCTGCTGGTCGTTGGCCGTGTCGATGTTCTGTTGCGTGGTTGCGCGGGGATCGACGCCGTGCTGGCGTTCGTAGTCGGCCTGCGCGCGCGCGTAGTTCGCGCTGGCTGTTTCGATCTGCGCCCGCGCCTGGTCGTACTGCGCGGGGTACTGCACGCGCGCGATGTCGAGCTGCGCTTGCGCGGAAAGCAACTGGGCCTTCGCGAGGCCGAGTTGCGCGCGCGCCTGGTCGACCTGGGCCGCGTAGTCGCGCCGGTCGATCTCGACCATCAGGTCGCCCTTGTGCACGTAGACGTTGTCGTCGACGTTGAGTTGCGTCACATAGCCCGATACCTTCGGGGCGATGGTGATGGCGTTGCCGTCGGTATAGGCGTCGTCGGTGCTGACCTCGTCGCGCGTGACGAACCACCAGACAAGCGCGCCAATGGCGATCACGAGCAGCACGATGCCGATCACGATGAGCGGCTTCTTGCCGGGTCGCTTGCGGCCCTGATTGTCATTCTTCTCACTGCGGTTCGCACCGTTTTTCGATTTTTCGGCATCCGTGCGGCGCGCTTTGCCCCGGTGTGCGCGCGACCAGGCGCCCACGCCGCCCGAGCCTTCTTGCTCAGCCATGCGCGGCTCCTGGCTCACCGTTGAAATCGGCTGAATGGGGGAAGGCTTTCATGCGGCTCCCGGTGGATTCGATTTGCGCGAAAAGGGCAACTCCCTGCAGGCAGCAATCGCTATGCCTATGCAGAGGGTGTCGAACGAAAAAAGACGCGCGTCGAGGCGCAAAAGCCGCCAGTCTCACCCGGCGCCAGGTTCGGCGTTTGCGCGGGTGACGCCAACACGGCAAACGACTCGGACTATCCGTAAGGAGAACGGCACATGGCGACGACTACGGTGAGCGACTTCATCATCGAGCGGCTGCACGAATGGGGCGTGCGACGCATCTACGGCTATCCCGGCGACGGCATCAACGGCATGTTCGGCGCGCTGCAGCGCGCGCAGGGCAAGATCGAATTCGTGCAGGCGCGCCACGAGGAAATGGCCGCCTTCATGGCGAGCGCCCACGCCAAGTTCACGGGCGAGTTGGGCGTGTGCATTGCCACGTCGGGGCCGGGCGCGGCGCACCTGCTCACGGGGCTCTATGACGCGCGGCTCGACCACATGCCCGTGCTGGCCATTGCGGGCCAGCAGGCGCGCGCCGCGCTCGGCGCGCATTATCAGCAGGAACTCGACCTCGTCTCGATGTTCAAGGACGTCGCGGGCGCCTACGTGCAGCAGCCCAGCGTGCCTGCGCAGGTACGCCACGTGGTGGACCGCGCAGTGCGCATCGCACTCTCGCGGCGCACGGTCACGGCCATGGTGCTGCCCAACGACTTGCAGGAACTCGAATATGAGCCGCCCGCGCGCAAGCACGGCACGGCGCATTCCGGCGTGGGCTATAGCGCACCCGAAGTGGTGCCGCGCGAGGCCGACCTCAAGCACGCGGCCGAGGTGCTCAACGCGGGCCACCGGGTGGCGATACTCGTCGGCGCGGGCGCGATGCACGCCGGCGACGAGGTGCTCGCCGTGGCCGAGCGCCTGCACGCGGGCGTTGCCAAAGCGTTGCTCGGCAAAGCCGTGGTGCCCGACGACATTCCCTGGGTGACGGGCAGCATCGGCCTGCTCGGCACCAAGCCGACCGACGAGATGATGTCCTCTTGCGACACCTTGCTGATGATTGGCTCCGGCTTCCCGTATTCGGAATTCCTGCCGAAGGAAGGCGACGCGCGCGCGGTGCAGATCGACATCGACGCGGGCATGCTCAGCGTGCGCTATCCGATGGAGGTGAGCCTCGTGGGCGACAGCGCGGCCACGCTGCGCGCGCTCTTGCCGCTGCTCGAGCAGAAGAACGCCGGGAGCTGGCGCAACCGCCTCATCCATGCTGGCGAGCGCTGGCAGCGCGTACTCGAGGATCGCGCGCACGCGGCGACGAGCGGCAAGGTGAACCCGCAGCGCGTGGTGACCGAGCTGTCGCCGCGTCTGCCCGATGGCGCGATCGTCACGAGCGACTCGGGTTCGTGCGCGAACTGGTATGCGCGCGACCTCAAGATCCGGCGCGGCATGATGTGTTCGCTGTCGGGCGGTCTCGCCTCGATGGGGGCGGCCGTTCCCTATGCCATCGCGGCGAAGTTCGCGCATCCCGAACGGCCCGTGATCGCGCTCGTGGGCGACGGCGCCATGCAGATGAACAACATGGCCGAACTCGTGACCGTGGCGAAGTACTGGCGCCAATGGGCGAGCCCGCGCTGGATCTGTTGCGTGTTCAACAACGAGGACCTGAATCAGGTGACCTGGGAGCAGCGCGTGATGCAGGGCGACGCGAAATTCGAAGCCTCGCAGGACATTCCCAATGTGCCGTATCACCGTTTTGCGGAACTGGTGGGGCTCACGGGCATCTACGTGGACAACGCGGAGCAGCTGGGCGACGCCTGGGACCAGGCGCTCGCATCGCCGCGCCCCGTGGTGCTCGAAGTGAAGACCGATCCCGACGTGCCGCCGCTGCCGCCGCACGTGACGATCGAGCAGGCGCGCCATTTCGCGCGCGCGCTCATGGAAGGCGACCCGGACGAGGGCGGCGTGATTGCGAACACGGCGCGCCAGGTGATGGCGAGCGTCATTCCGGGCAAGAAGTGATGGGCGCACAAGGAGCCATCGATGGACGCTGATATTCCCGAGACGATGCTCGCGTGGCGCGTGCCGCGCTTTGGCGGCGTAGAGTCGTTGCGCCAGGAAAGCCTGAGCGTGCCCGAGCCCGCGCATGGAGAAGTGCTGATCGAAGTGCAGGCTGCCGCGCTCAATCCCGTCGATCTCAAGACGCTGCAAGGCCGCTATCCGCTCGTTACGGAAGGCGATTTGCCATATACGCTGGGCCGCGACGTGACGGGCGTGGTAGTGAGCAGGGGCGAGGGCGCACAGGCATGGCCGCAAGGCGCGCGCGTCTGCGCGTTCGTGGGCCAGGGGTCTGGCGCGCTCGCCGATTACGTGGTGGTCGACGCAACCGCGCTGGCGGGCGCGCCTGCAACCTGCGCCGTGGACGCGGCGGCCGCCATTCCGCTCGCCGCGCTCACGGCGTGGCAGGGTTTGTTCGAGCACGGCAAGCTGCAAGGCGGCGAGCGCGTGCTGATTCAAGGCGCGAGCGGCGGCGTCGGGCGCTTCGCCGTGCAGTTCGCGCGCCATTGCGGCGCGCGCGTCGTCGCGACGGCCTCGGCGAGCGAACGCGACGCGCTATTAGCGCTCGGCGCGAGCGAAGTCATCGACTATCACGCGCAGCGCTTCGAAGAGGAGGCAGGCGAGGTGGACCTCGTGTTCGACCTCGTGGGCGGCGAAGCCCAGCAACGCTCGTGGCAGGTCGTCAAGAACGGCGGGGCGATGGTCTCGACGCTGGGCGAACCTTCGCAGGCGCAAGCGAGCCGCCACGGCGCGCGCGCTACGCGCTACACCGCGCGAGCGGACGGCGCGCAGCTCGCCCATATCGTCGAGCTCGTCGAGAAGGGCGCGGTGAAGGCCGAAGTGGTCGAGCGCTTCGACTTCGACGACACGCCAAGGGGCTTCGAGCGGCTCGCCGGGGGGCACCTGCGCGGCAAGCTCGTAGTGATGCGTCAGTGGCACGACGCCCTTTGATCTTCGATGCTCACGCTGCGCGCACGCGACGCTGCGAGATGTCCTGGAGTGTATTCGTCGCATTGGCAAGCCGGGCGTGGGCTGCGCACGCGTTTCAAGCCTTACACGTAATCGATGCAAGTTCGCGCGCGGCCGACTGCAGCGCGAAAAGACGGTGTGCGCAGCCATTGCAAAGGGACGCGCCCTCATTGGGCTTGCAAACCTTTCGGGAATCCGAAGTGCTCGCACGGATTCGAGCGCGCCCATTCGTGCGCGGGTAGCGCTATCGTCCATGACCCGAACACGCCTCATCGAAGATTACGCATTGCTTGCCGATGGCCGCAGCGCGGCGCTGCTCGCTCGCGATGGCTCGATCGACTGGCTCTGCTGGCCGCGTTTCGACAGCGAACCCTGCTTTGCCGCGCTGCTCGGCCGCGAAGAGGATGGCCACTGGCGCCTTGCACCGGCCGATCCGGCGCGCCGCGCGAGCCGCAGCTACCGGCGCGACACGCTCATGGTCGAAACCGCCTGGAAGGGCACGCACGGCAGCGCGCGTGTGATCGACTTCATGGCGGCCGATAGCGCTGAACCGTGCATCATGCGCATCGTCGAAGGCGTGGACGGCAGTGTGGATATGCACATGATCGCGCAGCCGCGCCGCGCGGATGGGCACGCTGCGCCACACACGATAGACGCAAGCGGCGCGGCGACCGTGCACGCCGCGTGTGGCCCGATGACGTTGCGCGCGGAGGTGCCGTTGCGTGTCCACGCGCAGGCGCTCGAAGCCGCGTTCACGGTGCGCGCGGGCGAGCGCTTCGTTTTCACGCTATGCCCGGGCGAGGCCGTGGGCGTCGATCCGGCATCGGCCGTCACGGCGCTGCACGACACGCAACGTCACTGGCGCCGCTGGATCGACCACTTCGACAACGATCGAACGCTCTGGCCGCAAGCGGTGCGGCGCTCGCTCCTCACGCTCTACGCGCTGGTCTACCGTCCGACGGGCGCGATGGTCGCCGCGCCCACCACGTCTTTGCCGGAGGCGCCGGGCGGCGAACTCAACTGGGACTATCGCTATTGCTGGCTGCGCGACGCGAGTTTCGCGCTGGAAGCGTTGCTCGAAGCGGGCTTTCACGACGAAGCGCGCGCCTGGCGCGACTGGCTGCTGCGTACGATCGGCCATGTGCGCGGACACATTCACGTCATGTATTGCGTCGATGGCTGCCACGTGCCGCGCGAGCGCGAGGTCGACGCCCTGGCGGGCTGGCAGGGCGCGAGGCCCGTGCGCTTCGGCAATGCGGCGTGTATGCAATATCAGCCGGATGTGTTCGGCGAGGCGTTCGATTGCCTCTATCTCACGCGGCGCGCCGGCATCGTCGCGGCGCAGGAGGAGGCCGAACTCGAAGCGCGCTTGATCGGCTGGCTGCTCGATCATGGCGGGAAGCCGGGCTCGGGAATCTGGGAGACGCGTGGCCACGCGCGCCACTACACGCTTTCGCGCGTCATGGCGTGGGTGGCGCTCGACCGCTTCATCAAACACTGGTGTGAAGACGGCCCGGGCATAGGCGACCCGCTGGTGCAACGCGCACTGCAGATGCGCAAGGCCCTGTACGAGGAGGTCTGCGAGCACGGCTGGAACGCGCGGCGCGGTGCCTTCGTCCGCGCTTACGGCGAAGAGGCGCTCGATGCGAGCGTGCTCCTCATGCCACTCGTGGGCTTCATGCGCGCCGACGAGCCGCGCATGTCGGCCACCATCGACGCGATTCGCGCCGAACTTGGCGAAGGCGGCCTGATTCGTCGCTGGCGGCTCGGCGGGGACGAAGCGCCCGACGAAGGCGCCTTCCTCGCGTGCTCGTGCTGGATGGCCGACTGTCTCTACCTGCGCGGCGACGTGGACGAGGCCATCGCCCAGTTCGAGCGCGTGCTGGCCGTGGCCAACGACGTCGGTTTGCTCGCCGAAGAGTATGACGTGGGGGCGCAGCGGCTGGCGGGCAATTTCCCGCAGGCGCTCAGTCATCTGGCCGTGGTCAAGACGGCAATCCTGCTGAGCGGATCGGCGAAGGGCCATCGCCGCGCCAGGTGAGCCGGCGCGGGTCGTCAGGCCGATCAGCCCGCCCGCCACGATCGCCCCGATCAGCCGCGCCGCGAAATCGGGCCAGGTAACGACGAGCGGCATCGGGTTCATGAGTGCGGCGGGGTTCATTGCAGGCTCGGCCCACAGCGACGCAAACGTGCGCGCAAGCCGTATGCCCCTGCGCTGCGGCAGACGCTCGCATGCGTGGCACACCATGTGCGCTGCTAAGGGCTAGCGCGCGGGTGGTTTTCAGCACGCACCGCCCGTTTTTTCTATCCAGACGATGACGAGGAAAGCCAACCATGAAGCCACGACACTATTTCATTTCTGCACTAGCGAGCGTGACGCTTGCTACATCGGGTCTCGCGCTCGCCCAGGGTTCAGGCGGCGGCAGCAGCAGCACGAGTCCAGGCGCTGCGACCGGCGGCGCGAGTGACGTGTATCCGGCGCAGACTCAGGGCGTCGAGCAGAATCCTGCCGCTACCGGTACGACACACAAGTCGACTCATCACAAGAAGCACACGAAGGCGATGTCCAAACCGATGAACGACACGACCAACACCCCGGGTGCGGACGCAAGCAGCGACAGCAAGGGGCAATAAGCTCGTCAGATAGCCCCTGACCCGGATGGCGCGCGGTCGTTCCCCACCTCGCGCCATGCTTGACTGGGAGGCACGCTCAACGGTGGATCGCGCCGCGCAGCCGCGTGACTTCGGCGGGTGCGATGGGCGGCGCGTTGTTGCCCCACGCGCCGCGCACGAAGCTCGCCACCTGGGCGACCTCGCTGTCCGTGAACTCGGTGCGGAACCCGGGCATCTTGCGCGATGTGCCGCCATTACTGGTTTGCGGACTCTGGCTGCCTTCGACGATGAGGCGCAGTACGCTTGTCGCGTCGGACGACAGCGCGAGCGAACTGCCCGCAAGGGGCGGCGCCTTGTCGGGTTTGCCGGCGCCGTCGGCGCCGTGGCATTTTGCGCAGTACGAGAGATAGAGGCCGGCGCCGGGCCGCTCCGGCGTGCCGCCGTGCAATGCCGCCATGGTCGAGGCGCGCGCGGCCGCGGAATCGGCATACTGGCCACTCGCCTCGCGTGCGGGCAGCGATTTCAGATAAGTGGCGATGGCGTGCAGATCGTCGTCGCCCAGGTATTGCGTGCTCGCGCCCACCACGGGCGCCATCGCACCGAATGCATAGGCGCGGTCGTTGTGCCCGTCGCGCAGGAACGCGGCGATGTCGTCGGCACTCCAGCGGCCCAGGCCGCTGCCTGGGTCGCCCGTCAGATTCGGCGCGTACCAGTGGTCGTTCACGCCGCCCGTGAGGTAGAGCGGGCTGCTTTGCGTGTAGCCCATTTCGTTGTAGGCGGGCCCGCGCGGCGTGTGGCACGCGCCGCAGTGGCCGAGACCCTGCACGAGCCAGGCGCCGCGATTCCACTGCGCGGTCTGCCCGGGGTCGGGCTCGAAGCGGCCATGTTGTGCGAACGCGAGACGCCAGAACATCATCACCCAGCGCTGGTTGAACGGAAACGGCAGATGCGTTTGCGGCGCGGCATTCGGCACCGGCTTCACGCCATACATGAAGTACTGGTAGAGCGCGTTCACGTCGCTTGCCGCCAGCGCCGCAAACGACGGATAAGGCATCGCGGGATAGAGCCGCTTGCCGCCACGTGCTTCGCCGCGCTGCAAGGCCGCGGCGAACTGCGCGGGCGTGTAGTCGCCGATGCCGTGCACGGGGTCGGGCGTGATGTTGCTGGCGTAAATCGGACCGAACGGCGAATTCACGGCGAGACCGCCGCCGAAGGGTTCGCGTTTGGCGGAATCGTGGCACGAGGCGCAATCGCCCGCTTTCGCGAGCTTTTCGCCCAGTGCGATCTGGGCGGCATCGGGCGGCGGTTTCGTCGTCGCGAACGGCTCGTCGCGGTGGCAGCCGGCGAGCAGCACGAGGGCGGCGAGCACAGCGCTCGAACCGGCGCGGGAGTTCATCGCAACGCCCCGCATAGCCGTTCGAGCGGCAACGCGAACAGCACCGATATCGTGAACACGAGCGCGATCGTGAACGCCACGGCAACGGCCGTGCTGCTCCAGGCGAGAAAGCGGAAGGTGTCGCGCTGCGGCGTGTCGACGGCGGCGCTTTCGCGCCACGTGCGTCGCGCCAGCAGCGCGCCGGTGAGCGCCAGAGCGAACGCAGCGGCGGAGACGAGCGCAAGCGTCCAGTGCACGACCTCCCAGGGCTCGCCATTGCGTTGCGGGACGCCGCCGGCACACGCGGTGGCTGCGAGCGTCTGGCAGACCAGCACGTGGACCGCCCAGATGGCCGGCACGCCAAAAATGCCGTACCACACGGCAATATGCTGCCGCAGCGTGGGCCGGATGCGTGCGGGCACGGGTGCTGGAGACGCGGCGGATTGCATCATCGTCCTCGCATCCAGTAAGGCGAGAGATAGAGCACGGAGAAGATGAAGAGCCACACCACGTCGACGAAGTGCCAGTACAGGCCGCCAATGGTGAGTGCCGCATCGCGTCTGCCGTCGAAGTAGCCGCGCGCGATCCAGAACGCGAGCGCGGCGAGCATCAGCACACCCGCCATCACGTGGGCCATGTGAAAGCCCGTGATCGTGAAGTAGAGCGAACCATACAGATGCGTCGCGAGCCCATAGGGCCGGTCGTGCCACTCGAAGAACTGGATCGTGACAAACGCGACGCCGAGCGCAATGCCGACGATCATCGACCAGAACGCGGGCCAGGAGCGCGCGCGCCGCACAAACGCGCCCGCGAGCCATACGAACACGCTGCTCGTGAGCAGCAGCGCCGTGTTCAGTCCGCTCATGCCGAGCTTGGGCAGGCCATCGGGCGGCCAGGGCTGTGCGCTCTGCGAAGCGAGATAGAGGTACGAGAAGATCAGGTAGCCGAACAGCGCGGTTTCCGTCACGACGAGCGTGAGCACGCCCCACCAGCCGCCCGCATGTTCGCCGGCGCTGCCCACGGGCAAGGCAAGGGTTTCGTCTTCGCTGCGGATCGCAGTCGTCTCGGCGACTTTGCCGGCGGGCGTCGTGCCTTGCGGCGCGAACGGTTCGCGCTGTCCTAGCGAGCGCCGCGGCCACAGCCACGAGAGCAGCGCGAGTCCGCATGCGAGCCCGGCGAGCGCGGTGAACTGAGTCGAATGGAACAGCAACCCCACGAACACGAGCGTCGAAGCCACGCCCAGCACGAAGGGCGCGTAGCTGTCCTCGGGCATCTTGAGGATGACGTCGGGCTCGCCCATGAGGGGCGTGACGCCGAGCGCTTCGCGCCCGCGATGGAGCAGATAGCCGGGACGCGGCACATTTGCATCGGGCTGCCAGAGCGGGTCCCGCGAGCGCACGCTCGGCAGGATCGCGAAGTTGTACGGAGGCGGCGGCGACGAGGTCGCCCACTCGAGGCCCGCCGCATTCCATGGGTTCGCGCTTGCGCGTGCGCCGCGCCGCGCGCTCACGAGCGCATTGCCGATGAACATGGCGATGCCGATCGCGAACACGAACGCGCCGATGCTCGTGAGCAGGTTGGCCGTGTCCCAGCCCATGCCTTCCGGGTAGGTATAGATGCGCCGCGGCATGCCGAGGAGCCCGGAGATGTGCATCGGAAAGAAACCCAGATTGAAGCCGATGAACGTGACCCAGAAGGTCCACTTGCCGAAGCGCTCGTGCATGAGCCGGCCGGTGAACTTGGGAAACCAGTACGTGAGGCCGCCGAGCACCGGAAACACGTTGATGCCGAGCAGCACGTAGTGAAGGTGGGCCACGACGAAGTAGGTGTCGGTGAGCTGCCAGTCGAGCGGCACGGCGGCGGTCATCACGCCGGAAACGCCGCCCACGGTGAACATCAGCACGAATCCCGCGAAGTAGTAGAACGGCGTCTTGAACACGGGCTTGCCGGTCCAGATCGTGGCGATCCACGCGAACACCGCAATCGCGCTCGGCACGGAAATCACCATGCTCGCCGCACCGAAGAAGGCCAGGGCGAGCGGCGGCAGGCCCGTGGCGAACATGTGATGGAGCCACACTTCGAAGCCCACGAGCATGGTCGCGACCGTTGACAGCGCAACGGCCGCGTAGGCGACGATCGGGCGGCGGCAGAAGGTGGGCAGCGCGTCGGACACGATGCCCATGGCGGGCAGCACGACCACGTAGACCCACGGGTGCGCGAAGATCCAGAAGAGGTGTTGCCACAACAGGGGGCGCCCGTCGACTGTCGTATCGAAGAAGTGCGAGCCCGCGTTGCGGTCGAGCCAGAGCATAAAGAACGCGAGGCTCACGGAGGGCACGGCGAGCAGATTGGCGGCCGAAGCCGTGAGCGTGCCCCAGACGAGGATGGGCAGGCGCGCGACCGACATGCCGCTGGCCCGCATGCGCAGGAACGTGATGACGAAGTTCCCCGCGCCCACTGTGGTGGAAATGCCGAGCAGCACCATGCCGAGCGCGTAGACGTCGATGTTCGGCCCGGGGTCGTAGGCGGCCGTGGAAAGCGGCACGTAGTTGAACCAGCCCGCATTGGCTCCCTGTCCCGCGGGAAAGCTCGCGTAGAGCAGAATGCCCGCGCCGAGAAAGACCCAGTACGAGAGCGCGTTCAGGCGCGGGAACGCCATGTCGCGCGAGCCGAGCACGAGCGGCCACAGGTAGTTCGAAAAGCCGCTCAGCACGGGTAACGCGTAGAGAAAGATCATCGTGACGCCGTGCATCGTGAACAGCTGGTCGTATTGCTCGGGCGTGAGCAGCGTTTCGTTGGGGCGCGCGAGTTGCGCGCGCATGATGAGCGCCTCCACGCCGCCCAGCACGAGGAACACGAACGCCGTGACAAGATAGCGGAGGCCGATGGTCTTGTGATCCACCGTGGAGAGCCAGCCGCGCCAGCCGGGGCGCGTTTCCCACATCTCCTGGAGGCGGCGCAGGGTGGCTTCGTCGAGCGGCGCCGTGCCCGTTTCCGGCACGCGCGAGAGGCGCCCGGCACGCGGACGGCGCGGCACCGTCGCGCTGGCGGGACGGTCGGAAGCTGCGGGGGAGGCCGGGATATCGTTCATGTCACTGGAGTGTGTCGAGCCACGCGCCGAGGTCGCTCGCCTCGGCCGGAGTGAGGGCAATGTCGGGCATGAGCGATTCGGGTTTGCGCTGCTGCGCGTGCGCGACCCAGTCGAGCCGGTTGACGGATGTGTTGGCGAGCGTGCCCGCGGCGATCAGGCGCCGCGAGGCGAGATGCGTGAGGTCGGGCGCCTGCATGCCGCCCGACTGCGTGCCGCGCACGGCATGGCAGCCGCCGCAGCGCGCGGCGAAAAGCTGCTCGCCGCGCTGCGCCGCGCCGCTTTGCGCGGCCGCTGCGGGCTGCCGTTGCGCATCGAGCCAGCGCGAGAAATCGGCGGGGGCTTGCGCCACCACTTCCATGGCCATGTGCGCGTGCTGGGCCCCGCAGAACTGGGTGCACTGCCCGCGCCATACGCCGGGATGGTCGGCCTCGATCCACTGGTGATTGACCTGGCCGGGTATGGCCTGCGTCTTGCCCGCGAGCGCCGGAACCCAGAACGCGTGCACGACGTCGGCGCTTTGCAGATCGACGCGCACGGGCTCGCCCGTGGGAATGTGGATTTCGTTGGCGGTTTCGAAGCTCGCGCCCTCGGGCGTTCGATAGCTCACTTTCCACCACCAGTCGTAAGCCGTGACGGTCACGGTGAGCGAAGGCTCGCGCGGCGGGTCGGCCACGGCGGCCAGCACGCGCAGCATCGCCACGAGCGCGCCCAGCAACAGCACCGATGAAATGGCCGTGCCGACGGCAACGATGCGGTTCGCCGTGCGCTCGCCGTGCTCGTCGGCAACGTTGGTTTGTAACAAAGCTTCATCTTGCGCCGCGCCACCGCGACGCCTGCGCCGGATCGCCAGATAGAGCAACGACGCTATGACGATGCACACGCCCACGCACAGGACGGCGAGGCCCCAGTCGAGCGCCTGCACCGGACCCGATGCGGGGCCCGCGCTGTGCAGGAAGTAGGCAAGAGGGGTCATGAGCGGCGCAGCAGCGTAGGCGTCCAGAACGTTTTTCGCCTGCGCACCCGGCATGCCCATGCACGCCTCATCGCTGCGCGAGCCAGGCACACGCGCTGCGCGATCCCGGCAGGCCCGCTACGCGCTTTTACCGGCGTTTTTTATGGAGATCGAGCATGCAAAGCCCTTACGACCTGCCCCGTTTTCGACGCGTCCAGATGGAGCCCGCCACGCCGCCGAAAAAGAACGATCCGGGCGGCGGCGCAGAACCCGACGAGCGCGAATCCGGCGCCCCTCAGGCGGAGCCGCACGAGTTGCCGGACCTGCCGGAACCTGCCGAAGTCGGCGAGGATGGCTAACTCACGAAACACGAAACGCGTGATGAAAGACGCGCCGCGTGCGCGGCGCGCCCGATCACTTCTGGTTCTTCTTCGGAATCTTCGCGCCGGATTTGCGCGCCTGGTTCAGCGCGATGGCAACGGCTTGCTTCTGCGACTTGCCTTGCTTCACTTCCGTCTTGATGTTCTTCGAGATCGCTTCGCGAGTTTTTCCCTTGCTGAGTGGCATGATGGCCTCCTTTTGAAAAACATCTGCGTCAACGCACGACGCGTGCCCGCGCGATGGTCATCAAAGCTCGCCGCGCGCGGCAAGCGTCTTGATGCGGTCGGCGGTGCGGCACGCAACGGCCTGGATGGTGAGCGAAGGATTGACGCCGCCTACGGTCGGAAACACGGAGCCGTCGCAGATCCATAAATTCGGAATGTCCCATGAGCGGCAGTCCGCATCGACGACGCTCGTTTGCGCGTCGCTGCCCATGCGCGCCGTGCCGTTCAGGTGGCAGGTGTCGTCGTCCTGGGTCCAGATGTCGCGCGCGCCCGCCGCCTCCAATGCACGGCTCATATAGTCCAGCGCGTGGTTCACGAGCCGGCGGTCGTTCTCGCCCATCGACCATGTGACGCGTGCGACGGGCAGGCCGAGCGCGTCTTTCTCGTCGGCGAGCGTCACGCGGTTGCGTTCCTGCGGGAGCGTCTCGCCCACCATCTTGAGACCCGCCTGATGGTTGTACTTCGTCATCTCGCGCATGAGCGCGTCGCCCCACAGGCCGCGGCTCGTTTGCGTCGCCGCCCAGACGAGCGGCAGCGGGCCCTGACTCATGTAGCAATAGCCGCCGTGAAAGTCCTTGCCTTCGTCCTGATAGTTCCAGTGTTCGGTGAGCGCCAGCGAAGGCGGCCCCTTGTACCAGCGGATTTCGTCGTCGAATGCGCCCCACGCGGCCTGGTTCGTCTGCACCATGAGATTCTTCCCGACGAGTCCCGAGCGGTTCGCCAGGCCTTCGGGAAAGCGACCGTTCGCGGAGAGCAGCAGCAGGCGCGGCGTTTCGATGGCGTACCCCGCCACGACCACGTTGCGCGCGCGCTGGAAATGCCAGCGCCCCTCGCGATGAAAATGCACGCCGGCGGCGCGAGCCAGCGCGTCGGTTTCGATGCGGCCCACCATCGCGAGATCACGGATTTCCGCGCCCGCGCGCACGGCGCGGGGAATCCACGTGACGAGCGCGCTCTGCTTCGCGTTGGTCGCGCAGCCCGACACGCAAAAGCCGCGATAGACGCACTGATGCGCGTCGCCGCGCGGCGCGGAGAGCGTCGCGAGCGGCGTGGGCGCCCAGGGAATGCCGAGCGCCTCGCAGCCGCGGGCGAGCACGAGGCCCGCGCCGTTGATTTCATGCGCGCGATACGGATAGCGCGGTCGTTTGGGTCCCCACGGATAGTTCACCGGCCCGGAGATGCCGAGCGCCTGCTCGACCTCGGTGTAGTAGCGCCACATCTCGCGCCAGTCGAGCGGCCAATCCACGCCATAGCCGAGTTTGGTGCGCGATTGAAACCACTCGGGCCGAAAGCGCAGCGAGACCATGGCGAAGTGGACGGTGCTGCCGCCCACCGCACGGCCGCTGTTGTTGCTGCCCAGCTGCAAGGGGTTTTCGCCGTCGCAGATGCGTTCGTCGGTCCAGTAGAGCTTGGCCTGGTGGGTCTCGTCGGAGGCGAATTCTTCGAGGGGCCGCCACCATGCGCCCGCGTCGAACGCCACCACGCGAAAGCCCGCCTCCGCAAGCCGGCAGGCGAGCGTCGCGCCTCCCGCGCCGGTGCCGACGATGGCGAAATCGACCGGATCGTCGAGCGCGTATTCGCGCATGCGCATCCAGCCGCCGCGCCGGAACACGTCGGGCGCGCGGCCGTGCTTGCCACGCGGCGCTTCGCTGGCGTCGGTCGAGTCGGCGAGATCAGCGCACACGCTCGTTCTCCCTGCGGGCCGCCTCGTGCGCCGCGTCGCTTTCGTCGGCGGCTTCGACGGCTTCCCAAGGATCGCGCCGGTTCGTATAGAGGCGCACGTAGCCGCGCGGATTCGCCGGGCCGCCAAAGCCCATCGCATTCCACGCGAGCGGGTGCGACCAGTACGCGGCGCTCACGTCGTGCAGCACGCGCTTCGCGAAGAACAGGTCGCACGGCATGCCGTGCCAGGCCCGGCTGCGCAGCTCGCCACGCTGCATGCGGGCGACGAGCGCACGCCGCCGTTCGTCGTCCAACTGTGCAAAGGGCTCCCCGCAGGCTTTCACGCTTTCCGCATCGAGGGCGGCGAGCCCCGTCTCCCAGGCGGCGCGCAACGGCGGCAGGCGGGCGTCGCGAAACCCGTCGCGGCGGTCGTCGAGCAGTTTGCCTTCCACGAGCGCGGCGACCGGCACGCGCGGAGCGTGCTCGCCATTGACGTTGCCGGGCTGCGGCACGATCGTGTCGCACAGCGCGAGCAGCGTCTGCCACTGCGATGGACCGAGATAGCGCGCCTGGTTCGGGGTGTTCAGGCGCGCCGCGATCACCGCACGCGTGGGGGCGTCCCACGAAGGCGTGTCGCGTTTGGCAAGCACGTCGTAGCCGGGATAGGTCGGCGTTCGGGTCATCGTTCGGTCTCCCGCATGCGCAACGCCGCAAGCCCTGCGAGCGCGAGCGCGCTGAAGGCGGGCGGCGCGGGCAGGGGCGGCCCCGCGAACAGATTTTGCGACCAGTTGCGCCAGCCGCCCTGCGCGC
Source organism: Paraburkholderia sp. BR10141 (assembly GCF_056155635.1). Classification (NCBI taxonomy): domain Bacteria; kingdom Pseudomonadati; phylum Pseudomonadota; class Betaproteobacteria; order Burkholderiales; family Burkholderiaceae; genus Paraburkholderia; species Paraburkholderia sp. BR10141. The sequence goes on from NZ_JBMIQH010000015.1 coordinate 111,033, forward strand.
GCGCCACGCCGTTCGCATGAAAGCCGAAGCCCGCAAAACCGAGCGCCGCCGTGAGCCGCAGCCAGAAGCGCGCGAACCCGCTCGCGCGGGCCGCATGGCGGGGCGGGGCCCACGCCGCATGCGCGAGCAACGCGCTGCTCACAGGCACGATGGTCACGGGCGCGTACATCGCCGGATGCTGGAACGCGCCGCGAAAGTGCAGCAGCGCCGCCTCGGCCGCTGTGCCGAGCAGCCCCACGCCCGCCACCAGCGCGAGCGCCTTGCCCGCGGGCATGCCGAAGAGCTGCGGGTCGTGCCCGGGCTCGTCGCGCAACTGCTCGGCGACTGCGCCCAGCACGCCGGAGAGCACCAGCGCGAAGGGTGCGCCCGCCGGCGCGCCGTAAAAGGCGTTATGCCAGCTGAATCCGCCGGGCCGCTTCGTCACGTTGTAAAGATGGAAGGCGGTGCCCGTCACGCCGGTCGCGGCGCTGGTGAGCTGGATCGCGTGACGCAGCCCGTGCGAGGCCGCGCGCCGGTCCGCGCCGCCATGCAGCGCCGCGGCGAGCGAGCAGAGCGCCACGGCGGGCGGCAGGTACATCGCACGGTTTTCGAACGAGCCGCGATAGTGCTCCATGGCGCTGTCGGCCAGTACGGAGAGCGCGAGCAGCGCCGACCCATGATTGAAGCTGCGCGCTGCGGCCACGTGCTTGCCGCTCGCACGTGCGTGCGCAGCTTCGCGCAGGCTGCGCGTGGACCACATGGCGAGCGCGGCGCCCGCCGCGACGCTCGCCATGGCCGCGGCGGCGCGCGTGGATCGTGTCATCGGCCTGCCCTCCGTCCTGTTCGTCAGTCCCCGACGAAACAGCAAGGCAGATGCCGCGGCCCCCGCGCTCGCTCTCTGCCACCCCTGCAGGCACGGCAATTGCGCAAAGTGACGGATTGATCCCGATTCACCTGCCAGCCTGGACACCAATTGATCTACCGAGACTTCATCGCCATAGGCACATCGTCGGGCGGCGTCGATGCGCTTCGAAGTCTTGTGTCCGCGCTTCCGCCCGACTTGCGGGCGACGATCGCAATCGTGCTCCATGTGGGCAGCCACTACAGCCATCTGCCTTCGCTGCTCAACAGCGCAGGCCCGCTGCGCGCAGTGCATGCCGCGGACGGCGAAACCTGGGCGCGCGGCAGGATTTACGTGGCGCCCCCCGACCAGCACATGATCGTGGAGGGCTCGCATCTGCGGCTCGTGCATGCCGCGAAGGAAAACTTTGCCCGTCCGGCCATCGACCCGCTCTTTCGCAGCGTGGCCGCGGAACTGGGCCCGCGCAGCATCGGCGTGATTCTTACGGGCTTGCTGGACGACGGCGCGGCCGGTCTCGAGGCCATCCAGGCCTGCGGCGGCACCGGGATCGTCCAGGACCCGTCCGACGCCTTCGCCAGCGAAATGCCGCTCAACGCTGCGCCGTTCGCCGACTACATCCTGCCGCTCGCGGGCGTGGCCCACCGGCTCGTGGAATTGACGGACCGCGCGCCGCCCGCAACGGCCGAGGAAGGCGTCGCGAGACGCCGCGCCGCCGGGCTCGTCAGCACGGAGCTGCGCGCCTGGCGCGAGGGCAATGGCCTGGCCGGCGATCTGACCAGCATCGGCACGCCTTCGACGTTCACCTGCCCCGAGTGCAACGGCACGCTCTGGCGCCTCGACTACTCGCGTCTGCTGCGCTACCGCTGCCATACGGGCCACGCCTACACGGCGGCCTCGCTCAACCGGGGCCGCAGCCGCGACGTGGAGCGCTCGCTGCGCGACGCGCTGCGCGCGCTGCGCGAGCGCGAATCGATGAGCCGTGCCCAGAGCGAACACTACCGGCAGTGCGGCGACCGCGATGCGCAGCAGCGGGAGGAGGAAACCGCGCGGCGTGCGGGCGATGCGGCAGGACTATTGCAGTCGATGCTCCTGGAGGGATAATGTCGGCGCAGCACCCGCGGCCTGAGCGCGCGAGTGCGAACGCGATTCATTCCAACTTCAGGACCTGGCGATCATGCCGAAACGACGTGGCCATATGCCCCGCAGCCAGACCAATTATCCGATCGTCGGTATCGGCGCATCGGCAGGCGGCCTTAGCGCGCTGCTGGCCTTCTTCGAATCCCTTCCCTCCCACACCTCGATGGCGTTCGTTGTGGTCGTCCATCTCGCGCCCGACCACGAAAGCAGTATGGCCGCGCTGCTGCGCAAGGCGACCGACATGCCCGTGGTGGAGGTGACGAGCCCGACGCCCATCGAGCCCGACCATGTCTACGTCATCACGCCGTCACTCGATCTGGCGATGGTGGACGACTATCTGCGCGTTTCTCCCAGTCAGCCTCAGGAGGGCCGCCGCGCGGCGATCGACGTGTTCTTCCGCACGCTCGCCGAAACGCATCACGAGCGCGCCATCGGCATCGTGCTCTCGGGCGCGGGCTCGGACGGCTCCGCCGGCCTCTCGCGCGTCAAGGAAATGGGCGGCATCACGTTTGCCCAGGATCCCTCGGAGGCGGAATACGACAGCATGCCGCGCAGCGCCATCGCCACCGGCATGGTCGACTTCGTCACCACGGCGGCGGAGATGCCGCAGCGTCTGATGGACCTCTGGTCGACGACGAAGGAAATTCAACTGCCGGTCGCGGAAAGCGAGGAGCGGCGCGAAGAGCATATCAACGAGGCGGCCGAGCGGGCGCTGCGCGAGATCATGATCATCCTGCGCACGCGCACGGCGCACGATTTCCGCCACTACAAGCGCGCCACCGTCCTGCGCCGCATCGAACGGCGCTTGCAGGTCAACGGCATCACCGACCTGCAGGCGTACCGGGACCATCTGCATCTGCATCCCGAGGAAACCCAGGCGCTGCTGCAGGACATGCTCATCAGCGTCACCAACTTCTTCCGCGACAAGGAAGCGTTCGACGTGCTCGAGCGCGAGGTCCTGCCGCAGCTGTTCGAAGGGCGCGGCGAACAGGACCGCATCCGCGTGTGGTCCGTGGGCTGCGCCACGGGCGAGGAAGCCTATTCGCTGGCGATGCTGCTCCAGGAGCGCTCGCTCAAGTCGACGGAAGGCACCTCGTTCCAGGTGTTCGCAACCGACATCGACGAACGCGCGATTTCGTTCGCGCGCACGGGGCTCTTCCCTGACTCGATCCTCGCCGACGTCACGCCGGCACGCGTGCGCCAGTTCTTCTCCAAGGACGCCGCGCATTATCGTGTGAAGAAAGAACTGCGCGAGCACATGCTGTTCGCGCATCACAACGTGCTGAGCGATCCGCCGTTCTCGCGCCTCGACCTGATCTGCTGCCGCAACCTGCTGATCTATCTCGACCGCGAAGCGCAGATCGAAATCCTCAAGATGTTCCACTTCGCGCTGCGGCCGGGCGGCGTGCTGTTCCTCGGCAGTTCCGAATCCGCGGACAGCGTGAGTTCGATGTTTACCGTGGTGGACAAGCGCAACCGCATTTACCGGGCGAACATGGCGGTGCGCGGCGACACGCCCGTGCCCGTGGCGATTGCCGGCACGATGAACGCGCGGCCCGTGGTCGCGACTGTGCAGCCGCCGGGGCGCCGCCGCTTTTCGTTCGGCGACCTGCACCAGCGCCTCGTCGAACAGTACGCGCCGCCTAGCGTGCTGGTGAGCCGCGATTCGGAAATCGTGCATCTGTCCGACCGCGCGGGCCGCTTCCTCCAGTATTCGGGCGGCGAGCCTTCGCATAACATCGTCGCCGCCGTGCGCCCGGAATTGCGGCTCGAGCTGCGCACCGCGATCTACCAGGCGCTGCACACGAACCGCAGCGTCGAGGCGCGGCGCGTACGTCTGGAGCGCGACGGGCGCTCGTATTTCGTCAACATGACGGCGCGGCCGGTGCACGACCCCGAGGCGAACGCCGACTTCGTGCTCGTGCTCTTCGACGAAGTCGAAGACAGCATGAGCGGGGTGGAAACGGCTTCCGTAGACGTGCAGAAGGACCCGATCATCACCCAGCTCGAACGCGAACTGCAGCGCACCAAGGAGCAGCTGCAGTCGACCATCGAGCAGTCGGAAACCTCGACGGAAGAACTGAAGGCGTCCAACGAGGAACTGCAGGCGATCAACGAGGAACTGCGCTCGGCGACCGAGGAACTCGAAACCAGCAAGGAAGAGCTGCAGTCGATCAACGAGGAGCTCACCACCGTCAACGCGGAGCTGAAGTCGAAGGTCGAAGAGACCAGCAAGATCAACGACGACTTGCAGAACCTGATCGCGGCGAACGATATCGGTACGATCTTCGTGGACCGCAACATCTGCATCAAGCGCTACACGCCGCGCGCGACCGACGTGTTCAGCATCATTCCTTCGGATATCGGCCGCTCGCTGCTCGACATCACGCACCGGCTCGAATACGACAAGCTCGCCGACGACGCCGCCGAAGCCTTCGACTCGCTGCGCCTGATCGAGCGCGAGCTCAAGAGCAACGACGGGCGCTGGTATCTCGCGCGCTTCGTGCCGTATCGCACGACCGAAGACCGTATCGACGGCGCGGTGCTCTCGTTCATCGACATCACCGGGCGCCGCCAGGCCGAAGACCAGTTGCGCGAAGGCGAGCGGCGCATGCGCATCGTCGCCGAGGGCACGAAGGACTACGCGATCATCACGTTCGACGACGAAGGTTACATCACGAGCTGGAACGCGGGCGCGGAACGCATTTTCGGTTATACGGAGGCCGAAATGATCGGTCAGTCCGCCGATCTGCTCTCGACCGAAGAAGACCGCGTGAACAAGGTCGCCGACCGCGAGTTCGCGCTCGCGCGCCAGCATGGCCGCACCGACGAGGAACGCTGGCACCTGCGCAAGGACGGCACGCGCTTTTTCGCGAGCGGCGTGCTCTCGCGCCTCGACGAAGCGGGCGTCAGCGGCTTTGCCAAGATCGCGCGCGACCTGGGCGAGCTCGTGCCCGCGGACGCGGACCTGCACAACGCCACGCTCGAACAGGTGCGCGACGCCGGCGAGCGCGACGGGCAGCGGCGCCAGGACGAGTTTCTCGCGGTGGTGTCGCACGAACTCAAGCATCCGCTGAACTTGATCTCGGCGAGCGCCGAACTCATTGCGCGGGCGCCGGAAACGCGCCAGAGCCTGAACCTCACGCGCGCGGCGGACACAATCCGGCGCACCGTGGTCGGTCAGGCGCAGATCATCGACGACCTGCTGGATATTTCGCGCGTGCGTACCGGCAAGCTTTCGGTCATGCGCTCGGCGGTGGACATGCGCGAGATCGTGCAGCGCGTTTGCCACGCCGTGCAGTTCGAGGCGCAGCAGCGCGGCATTGCGCTGAACGTCTCGGTCACACAGACGCCGGTGATCCTGCATGCCGATTTCACGCGCATCGAGCAGATTGTCTGGAACCTCATCAGCAATGCCATGAAGTTCACCCATCGCGGTTCGGTGGACGTCTCGCTGGAGGTCGCCGAAGACGAAGCCGTGCTGCGCGTGAAAGACACCGGCACCGGCATCGAACCGGCGCTCCTGCCGCATATCTTCGACATGTACAAGCAAAGCCGGCAGTCCGCCGCGCGGCGCTCGGGTCTCGGCATTGGCCTCGCGCTCGTGCGGGAACTCGTGACGATCCACGGCGGCAGCGTGCGCGCGGAGTCGCAGGGCCTGGGGCGCGGCGCGACGTTCACGGTGACGCTGCCGATGCAGCGTTCGTTCGCGCATGCGGAAAGCCACGACGGCGCGGCCGTGGCGTCGCTGCAGGGGCTCCATATCCTGATGGTCGACGACGACGCCACCACGGTCGAGACGTTCAAGCTGCTGCTGGAGAGCGAAGGCGCGAATGTGCAGACGGCCACGAGCGGCGAGGAAGCGCTGACGCTGCTCAACGGCAACGCGCCGGATCTCGTGCTGTCCGATCTCGGCATGCCGGGCATGGACGGGTACGAGTTCATTGGCAAGCTGCGTTCGCAGCCCGCGCTCGAATCCGTGATCTGCATCGCGCTGAGCGGCTTTGGCCAGGAGGCCGATGTGGAGCAGTCCGAGCAGGCGGGTTTCGACGCGCACCTCAAAAAGCCGGTACAGCTCGAAGATCTGCTGGCGACTTTCGCGCGCTTGAGACGCTAGTTCGCGAGCCTCCGGGCGAGTACGGGAGCCACGTGTGCAACGGACGTTCTTCTACATCAACGGCGCGAGCGACGGCGAGTTTCCCGAGCGGGAGCTGATCCAGCTCGACAAGGCGGGCTACACCGTGGCGCTCAGCCGCGTGGCCATCGACGCGGTGGCGCCGTATGTAGCCGCCGCCGAACGGCCCGCGTTGACGAGGCTGCTTGGACGCATCGATGCCGAGGACGAGTTGGTGGTCCTGCAGCTTTCCGCTTTGGGCTGCAACGCGCGCGACGTGCTCGCTACGCTGCTCAACTGCCGCAAGGGGAAAATTGGCGTGCGCTGTGTCGAACTGGGCGGCGTCGATCTCACGGGGCGCCCCGAGCCGCAAGCGGTCAAGATGCTGCGCGCGGTGGTCCGCATGGAGGCGGCCGCCCGCAGCGAACGCAGCCGCAACGGCCTGAAGCTCGCGCAGCGCAGCGGGCGTCCCACGGGCAGGCCCGCCTCGCTTTCGGCGCACGACCGCGCGCGCGTGATGAGTTCGCTGGGCAGCGGACTCTCGGTGAGCGAAGTGGCACGGCGCTTCGGCACTTCGCGGCAGACGGTTCTGCGCATACGCGCCGCCGCGGGAACGCCGGATCTCAAGTAATCAGCGTATAAGGGTCGGCTTCCAGCGCGACGCCCGCCCCGCGGATCACCTGCATGTAAGCGAACGTGTCACCCACTGCAGCGCTGGCTTGCTCCGCGAGACTGCGCACATCTGCCGACTTCTCTGCACTCGCCATCATGGATTCCAGCGCTGCCGAGTCCGCGAAGCCGTGCGCGGCCGCTGCACAGAGAACCGCATCGAGAATACGCCGGGCCGCCGCGCGGGCATCGACCGACGCGAGCGGGGCGCGGTAGGCGAGAAAGCCCGCCATCAACAGAAAGTCCGCTGGGCTGATACGGTGGCCATTGCCAACCGGCACGCCTTCCGGCATGTCGTGATATCGCGACATACTTCGCCTCCCGCGTTGGAGCGCTGTGAATGCTGCTGCGGCTGTCAAAAAATATAGTACAGAAAGCATCGCTCATGCCGACGAATGCGGTTGTTCTGCAGTGTTCCAACCGGCGGCGGCCTTGTTAAGTGGGGGTTTCGATAAGTGGTACAGACATTATTTCGACGTGCCGCGGCAGCAAGTCGTAGTATTCTTGACCCGGGCAAAGCTGCCATCCAGCAAAGTGTCATGTTTTTGTAGGCTTCGAGACAAATTCACGATTTTTCTCCGAGGGCATTCATGAAAACGCTGTTTCTGCAGGCACCTTCCTACGAAGGCTTCGATGGCGGCGCGGGCTCGCGCTTTCAAACGAAGCGCGAAATCCGCTCGTTCTGGTATCCCACGTGGCTCGTTCAGCCCGCCGCGCTGGTCGAAGGCAGTCGCGTGGTGGATGCCCCCGCAGACGACCTGACGCTCGAAGCGACCCTGGATATTGCACAGGAATACGAACTCATTATCATTCACACGAGTTCGCCCTCGTTCCAGAGCGACATCCAGTTCGCCGAGCACCTGAAGCGGCGCAAGAGCACGGTCCTCATCGGCATGATCGGCGCCAAGGTGGCGGTCGATCCGCATGGTTCACTGACTGCGAGCGACGCGCTCGATTTCGTGTGCCGCGAAGAATTCGATTTCACCTGCCTCGAGATCTCCCAGGGGCGGCCGTTCGAATCGATCCTGGGCCTGAGCTATCGGCTGCCCGACGGCGGCATCATGCACAACGACGCGCGGCCGATCCTCGAAGACATGGATCAGCTTCCTTTCGTCTCGCCGATCTACAAGCGCGACCTCACGCCCGAGCATTATTTCAGCGGCTATCTCAAGCATCCGTATCTCTCGCTCTACACGGGGCGCGGCTGCAAGTCCCGCTGCACCTTTTGCCTCTGGCCGCATACAGTGGGAGGGCATCGTTATCGCACGCGCTCGGTCGAGCACGTGCTGGAAGAGGTGAAATGGATTCGGGACAACATGCCCGAAATCAAGGAGATCATGTTCGACGACGACACGTTCACCGATCTCAGGCCGCGCGCCGAAGAGATCGCGCGCGGGCTGGGCAAGCTGGGCGTGACGTGGTCGTGCAACGCCAAGGCGAACGTACCGTACTCGACGCTCAAGGTGATGAAGGACAACGGCTTGCGTCTGTTGCTCGTGGGCTTCGAATCCGGCGACGACCAGATTCTCGTGAACGTCAAGAAGGGCGTACGCACGGACTTCGCGCGCCAGTTCAGCGAGGATTGCCGCAAGCTCGGCATCAAGATTCACGGGACCTTCATCCTCGGGTTGCCGGGCGAGACGCACGAAACGATCCAGAAGACCATTCAGTACGCAAAAGAGATCAATCCCCATACCATTCAGGTCTCGCTCGCCGCGCCTTATCCCGGTACCGTGCTTCATAAGCAGGCGGTCGAAAATGGCTGGCTGAACGATACCAAGGTCATCACGCTCATCAATTCGGCCGGTACGCAGGCCTCGACGATCGGCTATCCGCACCTGTCGCGCGAAGAGATCTACCTTGGCGTCGAGGAGTTCTACAAGCGCTTTTATTTCCGGCCGTCGAAGATCTGGGAGATCGTCCGCGAGATGCTGGTGAGTTGGGAAATGATGAAGCGGCGCCTGCAGGAGGGCGCAGAGTTCTTCAAATATCTCCGCGCGCGCAAGGTCTGAAGCAGCAGCGTCCCCTTCGAAAAAACGCCCGGAATTCCGGGCGTTTTTGTCACTCGCCGTCACTGTTTCCGTTTTTTTCGTCCGCTGTATTGCGCGTCATTCGCGCTGCGGTGTGCAGTGAGCACCTGTCCGGAATGCTGCCATTACGAACATCCTGCGGCAATTAACATTCTCTTCGGCGGTGCATAAAATGTCTCAGCCCCATTACCACGACATAAATAGCTTCATCGGGCCACCGGAGGAGACCGCAATGGCACCGAAACGCAGGTCGCCCGCCATCGCCGATATCGATGCGCGACCGTCTCGCGCGCCCGACCATGCGCGCGAGAACCAGGCGCTTCTCGCGTTGGTCACCGCGCAACTGGACTCGCGCGAAGTGCTGTTGCAGAGGATTGCAGACTTTGCGATGCGTTTGTGCTGCGCGCAATCGGCCGGCATCAGTTTGCTGGAGCGCGAAGGCGAAGAGCGCTACTTTCGCTGGCACAGCGTGGCCGGCAAGTTCGCGAACCTGTGCGGAAGCCGAATCCATTGGAGCGACTGTCCGTGCGCCGCCGTGCTCGAAGCCGGCAAGCCGCTGCTTTTCACCGCGTTGAGCGACGATTTCCCAATTCTCGCCCCCGCATGCGCCGACGTCCAGGAGGCGCTCATTCTGCCTATCGTTTCGAAAGGGCGGCCACTGGGCGCGATCTGGGTCGCCTCGCTCGAGGAACGATCGCGTTTCTCCCGCGAAGACCAGCGGGTGCTCGGCGAGTTTGCCGCCGTGGCCGGCTCGGCGCTCGATCTGGTCGAGGCGCGCGACCATAGCCGCATGCAGACACAGCGCTATTCGGAAGTGATCGCCGTGCTCGCACACGAGTTCCGCAATCCGCTCGCGCCGCTCGAAAACGCGTTTCAGGCGCTCCAGATGATCTGCAAAGATCGCGCGCCGCAGCGCGAATACTTCGCGGTTGCGCAGCGCCAGATCGCGCAGCTCAAACGTCTGATGGACGAACTACAGGATGCGTCGCGCCTGGACCATGACAAGTTGAACGTCGATCCCACCGACGCGTCGTTGAACGAAATCCTCTCCGACGCGCTCGCCTCCATCCGCGAGCGTGTGCAGGCGCGCAGGCATACGCTGAGCGTGCGGCCGCTTGCCGGCGACCTGCGGTTGTTCGCAGACCCGACGCGGCTCACGCAGGTGATCGTGAACCTGCTTTCCAATGCCGTGCGCTATACGCCTGACGGCGGCGAGATTACGCTCGTCGTCGAACAGAAGAGCACGGGCGGCGCGCGCTGTGTCGAGATCTCGATTCGCGACAACGGCATCGGGATCGACCCGGCCGTGCTCTCGCGCATTTTCGAGCCGTTTGCGCAATTCGCGGGCAAGAGCGCGCGGCTGGAAGGGGGCCTCGGCATCGGCCTTCCCATTGCGCAGCGTCTCGCACAGTTGCATGGCGGCGAGATTCTCGTGACGAGCGAGGGAATCGGACGCGGCACGCTGGCGCGCCTCTCGATTCCCGTGCGAACCGGCAGCGCCGAAACCGTCAAGCCGCTCCCCGCCGTGCTGGCGGGCAACGGCCCGGCGCGCGTGCTCATCGTCGACGACAATGCCGACGCGTGTTTCGCACTCGGCGCGTTGCTCGAACTGGAAGGGCATGAAGTCAGAACGGCCGGCGACGGCGCGAGCGCACTGACTATGCTTAGGCAATGGAAGCCGCATCTTGCGCTCGTCGATATCGGCATGCCGGGCATGAACGGCTACGAACTGGCGGAGCGCATGCGCGCCATGCCGGGTCACGCCAACGTGATGCTGGTCGCGCTGAGCGGGCATGTTTCGGACAGCGACCGGGCGGCGGCGCTGGCGGCCGGTTTCCATGCGCATCTCGCGAAGCCCGCCGATATCGGACGGCTGCGCACCATGCTCCAGATGTGCGCGCAAGACGGCTGGCGTATGACTGGCTAGCGCAGGTGCGAAGAGCGGATGCCGTTGTGGTGGTGGAGGTTGCGCAACAGACTTGCGCGGCGCCGTTCGCGGCGATAGTGCGCAATCACGGCCGTGGCCGCGATGACCAATACCATGACGCCGATGGCGGTTCCCCACTGTAATGCGTCCATGTCTGCCTCCTTGTCACGTCAGGGCCGTCGCGTCGAGGCGAACGGGTTCAAGCGTAGTGCGGCTGGCAGGTGCGTTCCGCGGCAAGCGCCGGGGGAAACAACGCGACGCACACGAAAGGGTGGCGCTGGTCGCGGACGCAAGAAAAGATTAGCCGATTGCGATGCACAATTGAACCGAGCGGCAGTGTACGGATGCCAGCCATTATGGACACCTCGGCTTCGCCAGACTTGCACTCGGGCGAGCGCTCTTCAGTTCTTTGGGAAGTCTCGAGCCCTGCCGGGAGCAGGCCCGTTCGGCTGACGACTCGAACCCGGTTGCGATTGCCATTGCGCTTGCGTCGGCGCGCTTACTCGAGATCGCGCGTTTCGAGCTCCACGGACTGGCCCCCGTTTTTCTCCAGCGCGTGCCGCGCGGCCAGTTCGATGCTCGGGCGGTTTGCCTCGAAGGCGCTCAATAGCGCATGCGCCGATGTGCCGGTGTTGCCGAAGCGGTCGTTCAGCGCGTCGAGCGACACGCTGCACCATACCGGGCGGTTGTCCACGTTGGCTTCGAACGCGACGCGTGCGGCAGCCACAGCGTGACGGCGACTCGTGAATTCGATTCTCATCCTGGTCCTCCGTGAGTTCTATTGTTAAAGGGTAGAGCCTGGCGCAGCCAGGGGTGAGTCCTATTTGCGCTTCTTTTTGTGCTATTTGGCCTGAGCGTCGCTGGCGGGGTCGCTGCGCATCATCTTGTCGTGGGTGGCGGGCCCCTTGGGTTTCTTCACAGGCATGTTATCGGGGTTGGCGGGGTTCGATTCGCTTGCCGTGCCTGGCACGGCTGCCGGCGGTTTCACCATCGGCGGCGCAGGGGGATGAGCGGGCGTTTGGGTCTGTGCGTTGACGGACAACGAGGAGGCGGCGAGCGCCAAACAGGCGATCGCGCCCCAGACGGGAACATGCAGTGGCTTCATGGCTCCTCCCTGGTCTTCATCGTCATGCCCTGCAAGGTGCCGCGAATCGCGTGCCCGCAAGCGTGGACGTGCGGCCATCGTCGTCAGTGAAACAACGCCGACGTGTCGACGTCGGCGAGTTGTTCCAGTTCGTCGCGGCGCGTGTCGCACGACCGGCGGATGGTCGCGCCCTGCGTGACCCAGATGGCCAACGCGACGACGGCGAGGCTGCCGAGCGCGAGAAACGCCGCTGGATAGCCGAAGCGGTTGGCGAGCCACCCGCCCAGCAGCGGACTCAGGCAGCCGCCCGCTGCCTGCACCGCGAGCACCGCACCCTGACCGAGATTCACGCGGCCGCTGCCATGCAGCAAATGCACCACGAGCGCGGGGATGGCGACGCTCTGCAAACCGGAGCCGAGACCGTCGAGGACCTGCACGGGCAGGATGCCCCACGGCGACGCCAGCCACGCGGCGAACACGCCGCGCAGCGGCAGCGTGAGGAGCGTCGCGAGAATGACCCGCCAGAAGCCCCAGCGGCGAATGATGCGGCTTGCGAAGACCGCGGCGGTGAGCATCACGATCTGCGAGATGATGATGTTGGCGGCGGTGATCTGGTTAGCGTCGCCGTGATGGGCTGCCGCGACGGCAAGACTATAGAGCGGCAGCATGGCGGAATTGCCGAGACTGAACGCGGCAAGCGACGCCGCGAGCAACAGCAGGGGGCGGCAATGCAACAACATGCGCATGCGTTCGGCGCGCACCTGCGAACGATCTTTTTCGTCGTCGTGCACGAGGCCGCGCGCGTAGTGCCGGTGCACCGAACGTGGGGGAATGAGCAGCACGGACGCGATACACGCGAGACCGAATGCCGCGCCCAGCACGAACACATAGGCAATGCCGAGCCACCATCCGAGCGCGCCGGACAACGCCGCGGCGATGATGTTGCCGGCATGGTTCGCGACCTGGTTGCGCCCGTATTGCCGGTCGAAGTTCTTGCGGCCGACCATGCCGAGCGTCAATCCCGTCAACGCGGGGCCCATGACCGAACCCCCGATGGCTGTGGCGATCTGCGAAAACGCGATCGGCCAGTAGCCGTGCGAAAGCCAGATCACGCAAGCGGCCACGATGGTCAACAGGCTGGCGCCGACGACCACCGAGCGGCGGTGATAAATGGCGTCGACGAGCGCGCCGCCGGGCACTGTCGCGAGCGTGCCGATCACCGCGCCCATGGTCAGCACGGTGCCGATCGTTTCCGGCGTCCAGCCATGCGCCTGGAGATAGATGCCGAGAAAGGGGCCCGCGCCCGCCTGCACGTCCGCGGCGAAGAAACTGACGGCCAGTAGTGGAAGGGTCGGCTTCACGCGGATGCGTTGTCATTTCTCTCTTGTCAACAGGGTCTTCCGCATCGCGCGTGCCTGCTTCGCGCCTCATGTGCTCTGCTTAAACCCCGGCCATGCCAGGGTTTTGCCAGGGGTTCTAGAATGAGGTCATGAGTGTAAAGGAGACCGTAATAACGTCATGGATACACAAGCGAAAACATTCGAGGAATTGCTGCGGCGGGAATATCGTCACGGTTTCGTTTCGGACGTGCAGTCGGACACGTTGCCGCGCGGTTTGTCCGAGGACGTGATCCGTCTTATCTCGGCGCGCAAGCAGGAGCCGGACTTCATGCTCGAATGGCGGCTGGCCGCCTACCGGCATTGGCTCACGATGACCGAGCCGCATTGGGCGAGCATCGAACACCCGCCCATCGACTTCCAGGACATCGCCTACTACTCGGCGCCGCTTACCCAGGCAAACCGCCCGAAGAGCCTCGCGGGAGTCGATCCGGAACTCCTGCGCACCTACGAAAAGCTCGGCGTGCCGCTGCAGGAGCGCGAGATGCTCGCGGGGGTGGCCGTGGACGCGGTGTTCGACAGCGTGTCGGTCGCCACGACGTTCCGGCGGCAGCTGGGCGAGCTTGGCATCGTCTTCTGCTCGCTTTCGGAAGCGGTGCGCGACCATCCGGACCTCGTGCGCCAGTATCTCGGCTCGGTCGTGCCGTACACCGACAACTTCTTTGCGACGCTCAACTCGGCTGTCTTCAGCGATGGCTCGTTCTGCTATATCCCGCCGGGCGTGCGCTGCCCGATGGAGTTGTCCACGTACTTCCGCATCAACGCGCGCAACACGGGCCAGTTCGAGCGCACGCTCATCGTGGCCGACAAGGGCGCTTACGTGAGCTACCTGGAAGGCTGCACCGCGCCGATGCGCGACGAAAACCAGCTGCACGCCGCCGTGGTGGAACTCGTTGCGCTGGAAGGCGCGCAAATCCGCTATTCGACCGTGCAGAACTGGTATCCGGGCGACGCGCAAGGGCGCGGCGGCATCTACAACTTCGTGACGAAGCGCGGCGACTGTCGCGAGGCGAACGCGCGGATTTCGTGGACCCAGGTCGAAACCGGCTCCGCCATTACGTGGAAGTATCCGAGCGTGATCTTGCAGGGCGACAACTCGATCGGCGAGTTCTATTCGGCGGCGCTCACCAATCACTATCAGCAGGCCGATACCGGTACGAAGATGGTGCATATCGGTCGCAACACGCGCAGCACGATTCTCTCGAAGGGCATCTCGGCCGGCCGCGGCAAGAACGCCTATCGAGGCCTCGTGAAAATGGCTCGCTCGGCCGAGAACGCGCGCAACTACACGCAGTGCGATTCGCTGCTGCTCGGCGATCGCTGCAGCGCCTTCACGTTTCCCTATATCGAGGTGAAGAACCCGAGCGGGAAAGTCGAGCACGAAGCATCGACGTCGCGGATCGGCGAAGACCAGTTGTTCTATTGCCGCCAGCGCGGGCTCAGTGAAGAGGACGCGGTGTCGATGATCGTCAACGGCTTCTGCAAGGACGTGCTCAAGGAATTGCCGATGGAATTCGCCGTGGAAGCGCAGAAGCTGCTGGGCGTGAGCCTGGAAGGCAGTGTAGGTTGAGAGGGAGAAAAGGATGCTGGAAATCCGCAATCTGAATGTCGAAGTGGAAAGCAAGCCGATTCTGCGCGGAGTGGATTTACGCGTGAATGCGGGCGAGGTTCACGCGATCATGGGGCCGAACGGCTCCGGCAAAAGTACGCTCGCCCATGTGCTGGCGGGGCGCGAGCAATACGCGGTCACGGGGGGCAGCGTGCAGTACGACGGCTGCGACCTGCTCGCGCTGGCGCCCGACGAGCGCGCGCGCCGCGGGCTCTTTCTCGCGTTTCAGTATCCGGTGGAAATACCGGGCGTGAGCAATATCTATCTGCTCAAGGCCGCGCTCAACGCGCAGCGCAAGCATCGTGGCGAGGCGGAACTCGACGCCATGGACTTTCTCGCACTGGTGAAGGAAAAAATGGCGGCCATGGAGATGAAGGAAGACCTGCTCTACCGGGGCGTGAACGAAGGGTTTTCGGGCGGCGAGAAAAAGCGCAACGAGGTGCTGCAGATGACGGTGCTGGAGCCGCGTCTCGCCATTCTCGACGAGACCGATTCCGGGCTCGATATCGACGCGTTGCAACTCGTCGCCCGTGGTGTGAACCAGATGCGCAGCGCGGACCGGGCCATCGTGCTCGTGACGCACTATCAGCGCCTGCTCGACTACATCGTGCCGGACCAGGTACACGTGCTTTCACAGGGGCGCATCGTGCGCTCGGGTTCGCATGAGCTTGCGCTCGAGCTGGAGCGCAAGGGTTATGGCTGGCTCGGCGGGCAGGATGGCGACGAACCGGCAGCGGGGCAGGGCGCCGGCACGCAACACACGGCAGCCGCCAGGGAGCAACGATGAGCGAATCAACGCGCGAGCATTACCGCGACGCCTTCCGCACGATGGCGGGGACGCTGGCTGGCGTCGAGCTGCCGTGGTTGCGCAAGGCGAGACGGCACGCGTTCGACCGGTTCGAGACGCTGGGCTTTCCCGGCACGCAACTCGAAGCGTGGAAATACACCAATGTGATGCCGATTGCGAAGCCGCATTGGCATTTCATGCCTTCGGACGGCGAGCAGACCGACTACGCCCGCCTGATCGACGACCTCGTGCCCGCCGACGCGGGCGGGCGTATCGTGTTCGTGAACGGCCGCCACGTGCCGAAGCTCTCGTCGTTGCCGCCTTTGCCAGAAGGCGCGTTCGTCGGCACGCTCGCGCAGGCAATGCGCAGGATTCCTGAGCGGGTCGAATCGATCATGGCGCGGCGTGCGCCCGAGGACGGCTTTGCGGCGCTCAACGGCGCGTTTCGCAGCGACGGCTACATGGTCGTGCTGCCGCCCGGCTGCGCGCTGGACTGGCCGCTGCACGTGCTGTTCTTCAGCAGCGAGGCCGCGCTTGCCATGCACCCGTTCAACGCGGTGGTCGCGGAGCGCGGGGCGCGTTGCTCGATCGTCGAGCAGTTCGCGGGCATTACCGACGAAGCCTATTTCGTCAACACCGCCACGGAAATCGTCGCCGACGAAGAGGCCGACGTTCAGCATTGCCGCATCCAGCAGGAGGCGCGCAGCGCGTTTCATATCGCGCACGTCGGTGTTTCGCAGCGGCGGGCGAGCCACTTCACCTCGCACTCGTTTGCGTTCGGCGGCGCGTTGTCGCGTACGCAGATCGACACGCGTCTGGACGCAGAAGACGCGCAAGTCGACCTGAACGGCCTGTATTTCGTGAGCGCGCGGCAGCACGTGGATCATCACACGCGCATCGACCATGAGATGCCGCGCGGCACCAGCCGGGAATACTATCGCGGCGTGCTCGACGGCGCGTCGCATGCGGTGTTCGACGGCCGCGTGATCGTGCATCAGGACGCGCAGCAGACGAATGCGCATCAAGGCAACGACAATCTGCTGCTCTCGCGCAACGCCGAGATCGACACGAAGCCCCAACTGGAGATTCACGCCGACGACGTGAAGTGCACGCACGGCGCGACCGTCGGCCAGCTCGACGAGAGCCCGCTCTTTTACCTGCGCTCGCGTGGCATAGACGAGCGCATGGCGCGCGCGCTCCTCGTGTGGTCGTTCGCGCGCGCGTGCGTGGATCGCGTGGAAAGCGCCGCGCTGCGCGGCCGGCTCACGCAACAGCTGCTCGCGCGCCTGCCCGGTGGCGAGTACCTGCGGGGACTGTCATGAATCTACTCGAACCGGTGGGCATTCCCGACGCCGAAGCGGTCATGGCCTGGCGCCGCGACTTTCCGATTCTGCGGGAAAGCGTGCACGGCAAGCCGCTCGTGTACCTCGACAACGCGGCGACCACGCAGAAGCCCGCGAGCGTGATCGCCGCCGAGCAGGCCTATTACGAGCACGACAATGCCAACGTGCATCGCGGCGTGCATCTGTTATCGCAGCGCGCGACCGATGCCTACGAGGGCGCCCGCGCGCGCATTGCGCGTTTTATTCACGCGACGCACGAGAAGGAGATCGTGTACACGCGCGGCACCACGGAAGCGATCAATCTGGTGGCGCAAAGCTACGCGCGGCCGCGCCTTGAGCCCGGCGACGAAGTGCTCATCACCGCGATGGAGCATCACTCGAATATCGTGCCGTGGCAACTTGTCTGCGAGCAGACCGGCGCGGTGCTGAAGGTGGCGCCGATCGACGACGACGGCACGCTCGACTTCGACGCCTACGCGCGCCTGCTCGGCCCACGCACGCGCATGGTGGCGGTGTCGCATGCGTCGAACGCGCTGGGCAGTATCAATCCGCTTGCACAGATGATCGAACTTGCGCATGCGCGCGGCGTGCCGGTGCTGGTCGACGGCGCGCAGGCGATCGCGCATGTTCCCGTGGACGTAGTCGCGCTCGATTGCGACTTCTATGCGTTCTCGGGTCACAAGATCTATGGCCCGACCGGCATTGGCGCGCTGTACGCGAAGTCTGCGCTACTGGAAGCCATGCCGCCATGGCAGGGCGGCGGCGACATGATCCGCTCCGTGACGTTCGAGAAGACCGAGTACAACGTGATTCCATGGCGGTTCGAAGCGGGCACGCCGAACATTGCGGGGGCGATCGGGCTCGGCGCCGCACTGGACTATATAAGTGCAATTGGCCTGGAAGTAGCGCAACGGCACGAGGCCGATCTGCTCGCATATGCCGACGAAGCATTGCGTGGGATGCCTAACGTGCGAAGGATCGGAACGGCGAAAGAAAAACTCGGCATCCTCTCGTTCGTCATGGAGAACGCGCACGCCCACGACATCGGCACGATACTCGACCAGTGCGGCGTCGCGGTGCGCACGGGCCATCATTGCGCGATGCCGGTGATGGACCGCTATGGCGTGCCGGCCACGGTGCGCGCTTCGTTTGCGCTGTACAACACACGCGCCGAAGTCGACGCGCTGGTCGACGGCCTCGCGCGTGTAGAAGAGGTGTTCCCGCTATGAGCGACTTGCGCGACCTGTACCAGGAAACGATCTTCGACCACTACCGGCGGCCGCGGAACTGCCACACGGTGCCCGGCGCGACGCATAGCGCCGAAGGCTACAACCCGTTGTGCGGCGACCGCGTCACGTTGTATCTGCGTATCGAGGACGGCGTGGTCAAGGAAGCCGGGTTCGAGGGCGCGGGGTGCGCGATCGCCACGGCTTCGGCTTCGTTGATGACCGAAGCGCTCAAGGGCCGCACGCAGGCGGAAGTCGAGGCGCTGTTCGAACGCTTCCACGCGATGGCGACGGCGCCTTCGGACCGCCCGGCCTCTGCCGAAGGTCTCGGCAAGCTCGCGGTGCTCGCGGGCGTGCGCGAATTTCCGGCGCGCATCAAATGCGCGACGCTGGCGTGGCACACGCTGCACGCCGCGTTGCGCGACGAGCGCGGAACCGTATCGACGGAATGAGGCCGCGCGGGCCTGGAGGCATATGACGATGAATACGCAAACGGCGAGCAACGACTTGCGCGAACGCGTGATCGACGCGTTACGCTCGGTGTTCGATCCGGAGATACCGGTGAACATCTATGATCTGGGGCTCGTGTATCAACTCGACGTGGATGCCGAAACGGGGCACGTGATGATCCGCATGACGCTGACCGCGCCGGGCTGCCCGGTCGCGCAAACCTTCCCTGGCACGGTCGAAGAATACGTGAACGAAGTGGAAGGCGTGAGCGAAACGAACGTCGAGTTGGTTTGGGACCCGCCGTGGACGAGAGCGCGCATGTCCGAAGCGGCGCTGCTGCAACTGGGGATGCTCTGATATGGCCGACTGGGTGGACGTGGCGCCATACGCCGAGTTTGAACCGGGTTCCGTACGCAGCGTCGATGTGGACGGCACGGCGGTCGCCGTATTCAATCTCGAAGGGACCTGTTATGCGATCGAGGATACCTGTCCGCACGACGGCGGCGTGCTGACGGGCGGCGCCGTGGAGGGCGACGAGGTGATTTGCCCGCGCCATGGCGCCCGTTTTTGCATCAAGACGGGCAAGGTTCTCGCGCCGCCCGCGTATGAGGACGTCGCGGTGTTTGCAGTGCGCGTGGAAGCGGGCATGGTGCAAGTGCGCGATACACGCTGGGATGAGGGCTTTTCCTGAGAGCGGAAGCCATGCAGGCGCCTCACGCACAGTTGTCAGCGGCATAATGGCTGCGCGGATCGATGCAATGGCCGGTCGACTCAATCAAGTCGACCGCGCCGCATTCCGCGCTTTGCATGCGTTGCAACTATCGAGAGGCATCCATGAAGGCACTGTTCCATCTCGCAGCGGCCGCCGCGGCAGGCACGCTCGTCATGTTTTATCTGGACCCGGTTTCCGGGCCGCGTCGCCGCGCGAAGCTGCGCACGCCGCCGTTTTCGCGCCGTGGCGGCCGTGTGAACGCCCACGGCCACGCGGCTGAGCTGGGCGTAGACGGCGAACTGGCGGGCCCGGGCGGCGGCATTGGCACGGCGCCGTGATCGCGTCGAGGCGAGCGTCATGCGCAAGGGCGGCTGTAAAATGCAAACCGACCGCAGAAGGAGTCCACCATGTCCGCTCTGTTGCCCGACCTGAATCATCGCGTTGCGCTCGTGACCGGCGGCTCGCGCGGGATCGGGCGGGCCATTGCCCTGGCACTGGCTTCGGCTGGCGCGGCGGTTGGCGTGAACTACCGGCAGCGCGCTGACGAAGCGGACCAGGTCGTCGCGCAGATCGAAAGCGCCGGCGGCCGCGCGCTCGCGGTGCGCGCCGATGTGTCGTCGGCGAGTGAGGTCACCAGCATGATTGGCGAGATCGAGCGCCGCCTCGGCGCGGTCGATGTGCTCGTGAACAACGCCGGCACGGGCACGTTCAGCGACATCGAGTCGATTACGGAGGCCGAATTCGACCATACGCTCGCCGTCAATCTCAAGTCGGCGTTTCTTTGCACGCAGGCGGTGCTGCCCGGCATGCGCGCACGCCGCTGGGGCCGCATCGTCAATCTTTCGTCCGTCGCCGCGCGCGGCGCAGGCCTCGTCGGCGTTCATTACAACGCTTCGAAGGCGGGCCTCGAAGGCTTGACGCGTGGCTACGCCTCACGCGTGGCACGGGAAGGCGTGACCGTGAACGCCGTGGCGCCGGGGCCATCGACACGGAGATGGCCGCGCCGCTGAAAGCCGCGAACATCGCCGAGCGGCTGCCCGTCGGCCGCCTCGGTGAAGCCGATGAGGTCGCACAGGTCGTGTTGATGGTGGTCGGCAACGGCTTCGTCACGGGGCAAACCATTGCCGTCAACGGCGGCGTTAGTTTCATCTAGGCCGCCTGTTCCATTGCCGGCCGCCGCACTGCGGCTCAATTCATTTTATTCAGCTCGTTTGCTAACCGGCGCGCCCGGTGAGCAATCTTCATACCTGAAATCCCGGTGGCCTTTATCGTTGCGTCGGCAACTGAGCGTGCCAATCGAATGCCGAGTCCCGATTCAGCGCCAAACTTTCCAATCGAAAATATTTCGTAAGGAGTCTGACGCTGAGCATTCATAACCCGATGCTTTAATCCTCATGCCGTGTAGCCTCCGCATTCAGCTGGCATGAGCGCCACGATGCGAGCTGCATAACGCCTTCACCCGGCTTCACGGTGATCCCGACAATACGAAACCAACCAGGAGCCGAAAATGCAATGGCGTCACGTCGCAGTTGGTTCGCTCACAGCCGCAGCATTCGCATCGACAATTGCGTGGAGTGCTGGTGACGATCACGACAAGAATCATCCGGAACACAATCACACCGCCACTCCGATCAAGCACCTGGTCGTGATTTATGGCGAGAACGTCTCGTTCGACCATTACTTCGCGACCTACCCGCATGCGACCAACCCGTCCGGCGAGCCAGCATTCAAGGCGCAACCGGGCACGCCCGAAGTGAACGGTCTGACGGGCACGCTGCTGACGAAGAATCCGAACTTCACGAATGCGGCCAATGGCACGGGCGCTGCCAATCCGTTCCGCCTGGATCGGACCCAGGCGGCCACGGCCGACCAGAACCACGCCTATACGGCCGAGCAGCAGGCGTACGACGACGGCCATGCCGACCTCTTCCCGTTGTACACGGGTAACGGCACGAGCGGCGGCGCCGGCGCGTTCGGCACGAAGGGCCAGGTGATGGGCTACTACGACGGCAACACCGTCACGGCGCTGTGGAACTACGCGCAGCACTTCGCGATGAGCGATAACGCCTATACGTCGACCTACGGTCCGTCGACGCCCGGTGCGCTCGAAGTGGTCTCGGGCCAGACCAACGGCATGAAGGTTGTGCTCACGACCAAGAAGCCTTCGACGGCCGGTTCGTACTATGTGAACGACGGGCAGAACGGTTTTACGATGATCAACGACGTCGATCCGGCCTACGACCTCTGCTCGAGCGCGACCGACCAGGCGCAGATGACCGGCAAGAATATCGGCGACCTGCTGAACGCGCGTAGCGTTTCGTGGGGCGGCTTCATGGGAGGCTTCAACCTCGCGACGACGAACAGCAACGGCACGACCGGCTGCAAGCGCAGCACGGTCTCGCCGGTGGTGGGCTCGGCTACCGCCGACTATATTCCGCACCACAACTGGTTCCAGTACTATGCTTCGACCTCGAACCCGCAGCATCTGCGTCCGAGCTCGCTCGCCGCGATCGGTCACACCGAGGGCAAGAACGGCAACCCCGACCCGGCGAATCACCAGTACGATACCGACGACTTCTTCGCTGCCGTGAAGGCGGGCAATTTCCCGTCGGTGAGCTTCCTGAAGGCTCCGGCCTACCAGGACGGCCACGCCGGTTATTCGGATCCGCTCGACGAGCAGGCTTTCGTCACGAAGGTCGTGAACTTCCTGCAGGATCAGCATGACTGGGAAGATACGGCCGTGATCGTGGCATGGGATGACTCGGACGGCTGGTACGACCATGCCTACGCGCAGCCCACCAGCGCTTCGTACGACAGCGTGGCCGACCAGCTGACGGCCGCCGGCATCTGCGGCACGGGTTCGGCGCCCGCCGGCCTGAACGGCAAGCCCGTGAACGGCCGCTGCGGTCCGGGCACGCGCATTCCGTTCGTCGTGATCTCGCCGTGGGCGCGCGAGAACTACGTCGACCATACGCTGATCGACCAGGCGTCCGTGGTGCGTTTCATCGAAGACAACTGGCTTGACGGTCAGCGCATCGGCGGCGGTTCGTTCGATGCGACGGCAGGCAGCATCATGAGCATGTTCGACTTCGACCGCCGCGGCCGCGGCCACGAAGATCGCAGACTGTACCTCGATCCGACGACGGGCGTGGTGCTCGACAAGGCACCGAAGGTTTGACCGTTGAGGATCGCTGATCGTTGTTGATCGGTAGAAAGAAGCGCGCCCCTGCCAGATTCGTCGGGAAGGGGCGCGCTGTGTTTTTCAGCAGCCGATCATGCGGGGCGGGAAGCGTGCCCGTGATCGCCTGTTCCGCGCGCGTCGTCGTATTCGCGCGAAATATCCTTGTTCGTGTAATCGCCCATGCGCCAGGCGGCGAGCAGACTGATCACACCGCACACGGCGATATAGATCGCGATTGCATAACCCGTGCGGTAATACGCGAAGAGCGCCGTTGCGATCAGCGGCGCCGGGCCGCCTGCAATCACGGAAGCCAGCTGATAACCGAGCGAGGCGCCGCTGTACCGCAGCCGCCCCGTGAACGATTCGGCGATGAAGGCCGCCTGCGGACCATAGAGCATGGCGTGCGGCACGAGCGAAAGCACCACGGCCGCGAAAATCAAAGCCGTGTTTTTCGTATCCAGCATGCCGAAGTAGATAAAGCCGAAGATGCCCGCGGCCAACGCGCCGATCATGTACATGCGCTTGCGTCCGATCAGGTCGGACACGTGCCCAAAGAACGGAATGGTCACGAACTGCAGCACGGCGGCAGCCAGAACCGCAGTGAGCATGAGGTCGCGCGAAACGTGCAGTGTCTTCACGCCATACGTGAAGACGAAGGCCGTGTAGATGTAGAACGGCGCCTGTTCGGCCATGCGCGCCAACGCCGAGAGGAGAATGTCCTTCGGTTGGCGGCGAATGACCTCCAGCATCGGCGTTTTCTCGATCTTGTTCTCGGCGAGGAGCTTCGCGAAGATCGGCGTTTCGAGAATGCTCAGCCGGATATAGAGGCCGATCGCGACGAGCACGATACTCAGCAGGAACGGCACCCGCCATCCCCACGTCATGAAGGCGTCTCCGGAGAACGCGCTGACGGCGAGCACCACGAGATTGGCGATGAAGAGTCCCGCCGGCACGCCGAATTGCGGCCAGGAAGCAACGAAGCCGCGGTGCGAATTGGTGCGCGCCCACTCCATCGACATCAGGACCGAGCCGCCCCATTCGCCGCCCACGCCCACGCCCTGGATGAAGCGCAGCACCGTGAGCAGAACGGCGCCCCAGATGCCGATCGAGGCATAGGTCGGAACGAAGGCCACGGCGAAGGTGGCGACTCCCATGAGCAGCAGCGTGACGATCAGCGTGGCTTTGCGGCCGACGCGATCGCCATAGTGGCCGAAAATGGCCGCGCCGACTGGCCGTGCGACGAAGCCCACGGCATAGATCAGAAAGGCCTGCAGGGTGCCGACTAGCGGGTCGGATTCAGGAAAGTACAGCTTCGCGAAGATAAGCCCGGTGACAATGCTGTAGAGGAAAAAGTCGTACCATTCGATCGTCGTGCCGATGGTGCTGGCAATTACGGCGCGGCGCAACTGGCGTTGGGCGTCTTCGTCCGAAAGGAGCGTGGCTCCCGGTTGATCGGCATTCATTTCGCACCCCCAAGGCAAGGGCGATATGGCCAATGCAAAACGCATGACCAGGGTCCCGGTGGTGCGCAAAAAACGTGCCCCGATCGGCCGGGATGTTGGCTTCGCCGGATCGGGTGGAAATGATATGTCCCTCGGTATCGCTCCATCCTGATCGGCACGGGTTGAGACGTCGTGATACAGCTCGATGATATGTCACGTTGTGATGCAGTGTGCGCTTTTGAACGAAATCGCCATGCGGCAGTGCATCACGGAAGACGGAGGCGCGATGACTCCACCGCTATCCTCGCAGGCCCTCAGCCCTTCTGAGTATATTGCGCGGCATCTGCAGAATTTCGCCTCGAACACGCCGGCTTCGGCGAGTGTCGATCAGCACGCGCAATTGACGGTATGGAATGAGCACGTATTCGTCGTCGCCGGCATTTTGTTCGTCGTGCTCGCGTGCATCGGCGCGCGCCGGGACAAGTGGGCGCTGTTTACGCTGAATCCCGGGGTGTCGTTCGGCCGGCGTCTTTATCTCTGGTGGTCCTGCGCCTGGCGTCAGTGGCTCGCGAGCGCGCTGCTCTTCGTGGTGGCCTTCTCCGTGTTGCGCTTATCGCTCGGAAAGATCGCGACGCCGCTCATGGCGTTCGCCGCGAACCGGGTGCCGCACGACCTCGCGCAATCTTCGCCGGCCATTTCGCTTGCGATTGCCGGCATGCCCTTCATCGTGCCCATGCTCGCGTATTTGCTGCTCAGCCTGCCGCTCGTGGGGTACATGGTGCGGCGCGGACTGGCCGCGCACGCCATGCCCGCACCCAGGCGTTTCGGCTTCTGGCGCGCCACGCTGCTCGGCTTGATCACGTATGCGTGGACCTTGCCGGCCAGCCTCGCCATTACCAATGTAGGGGTCTCCTCTGCGCAGCCACTTGCAAACGCACTGCGCGCGATACTGCTCGTGGCATGGGGCATGTATATCGTGCTGCCGCGCCAGGTGCGCAGCGTCGCGCGCCTGGCCGCCCCTCGGTAGCGGGGACTTCAGGCCGCCAGGTCGACGACCGCCTTCAGCGGTATCAGCCGCCATTCGCCGGCGGTCGCGAAAGCGATGATCTGCGAGAACGTGGCGGGCGCGTTGCTGAAGATCTCGGCTTCGAGCGCGGGCGCGCTACCAATGCGATGGATGATCGAATCCGGGTCCTCGTCCAGCAGCCCGTAAAACACCTCGACGACGATGCGGCCCCCCACTGGGCCAAGGCGCGTCAATGCGCCGACGCCGAGCTTGCCGTCCTGCGTGCCGAGCATGTCGTCCTCACTGAACGTCTCGCCGATGGTCGCGAGTTCGAGCACCGGCCGTTGCGCTTCAGCGAGGATATAAAACCATAGCGGCGTATCGTCCTTGAATGTGTCGCCAAGCGCCGGGCTCGCGCCATCCGCATTCAGCGAGGCAATGCGATCGAAGCGGAAGGTCTTCGACGGATCGCTCGAAACCTGGGTGCGCACCACGAGTTCGTCGGGACCGAGCGGCGTCACGCCGAGCGCGCTCGCCACCGTTTCACCGCTTGGCAGGCCATAGACGTTGCCGCGCAACAGGTTGAGCATGGCCAGCGAACGAAAGCCCTTCGCCGATGCGAGATTGTTTGCCGCGTCGGGAATCGGCACATCGGACACGCTGTGCGGAAGTTTCGAAAGCGGATCGACGATCGATGGATCGAGCTTGTACGCGTATTGCAGACGCTTGACGTCGTTCGAGGCATTGTCGGCAACGCCGGTGGCGGCCTTGTTTGCGCCATCGAGTCCGGGCCCGCCTTTCTCGCCCGGCAACGGATGCTCGCGCGGGAAGAAGCGCTGCCAGTCGTCGATCACGTGTGTTTCGGGCAGCCGGTCGAAACCGACGAGGCTGTCCTTGTTGGCATTCGTGCCGTCGAATATCGGTGCACTGAAGTTGTCGTTCAGCACATAGCCGTTGCGCACGCCCGAGTGGCCATACCGGTACGCGGCCCCGGTGAATTCGCGCGGCAGGTTGCGTCTCGCCGGGCCCGGACCATAAAGCTTGTAGGCATGCGCGCGGTCCTGCTCGTGCGCGGTCACGAATGCATCGACGACGGACGAATCGACGATCCGATGCAGGAAGTCTTCGACCAGCACGCGCTGATACGCCCAGCGCACCTGTGCGCGCGCCGCTTCGAACAGATCGCTTCCGCGCAGCGTGACGTCGGCTTTCGCGAGCCGCGCGACCACGCGGTTATGAAAACGCAGGAACAGCATCTGGATCTGGCAGACGATCGAATTCTCGTCGTTGCGCTTGTCGCCGATAATCGCGCGAGCGTTATAGGCATTCCCGGTTCGCGGCAGATCGTCGTGACCTTCGATCAGCGAGGCGCCCTGATAAATCCCTTTGTGCGGGTGGTTTTCGTCCGCATACATGTAGGGCGCGTCGTCGGGTCCTGGGCCGTACACGTTATCGAGGTCGAAGCGCGGCGTGCGCAGGTTCGTGGGCAACTGCCCGGTCTTGCGCGCCTGGATCAAGGTTAGCTGCGACGTGGTATCGAGCGTCAGGTCGTGATCGATGAACTGGCCGAAATACGTGTAGCCGGCCGGTACATAAAGGTTCTCCTCCGGGTCGGGATCGTTCGATACGGTGTCCGCTGCTGACTGCATGCCTCGCGCGAGTACGGCGAGGTGCGCAGGGTCATAGTGATTGAAGCGCGGCGGGAAAATCGAAGTCAACTCTTCGTTCAGGCCGCTCATCCCCGCATGGGCTTCGACGAGGTTGCGCGGTGTACCTTGGGGATTCACTATCGTTCTCCTAAGTAATTCATCGCAGAAAAGACACTTCGCAAGCATGCTGGCGAAGGACCCCGTTCGACTTCAGGCTGAGTGGATTATTTTGAGGTGATGGCGGCGACGATCGCCGCAAACGGAGAGGGCGGATTGACAGGAAGCAGGATTAATTTTTCTGAAAGCTTTGAATGTGCGCTAACCCACGCTTGGGCGGCGCTTCGATTTGCGAACGTTCGACAACGCAGGCAGGCAATCGCGAATCGCGCCCAGGCGGCCCGGTTGATGGTTACGTGACGGTATTCGCGTGCTGCGCGCCGAACTGCAGCGCCGCGAGCTGCGCATAAAGCGGCGAACTCTGCAGCAGGTCCGCATGCCGGCCTTGCGCCACGATGCGGCCCTGCTCCATGACGATGATGCGGTCGGCCTGCTGCACGGTGGCGAGGCGATGCGCGATGACGAGCGTCGTGCGGTTCTGGGCAGCGTTGTCCAGCGCGGTTTGCACAAGGCGTTCGCTCGCGGCGTCGAGGGCGCTGGTGGCCTCGTCGAGCAGCAGAATGGGCGGGTTCTTGAGGATCGCGCGCGCAATGGCAATGCGCTGACGCTGACCGCCTGAAAGGCGCACGCCGCGCTCGCCGAGGAACGTGTCGTAGCCTTGCGGCAGTTCCTCGATAAAGCCGGCTGCCGCCGCCATGGAGGCGGCGCGCTGCACGGCTTCGAGCGTCGCGTCGGGCGAGCCGTAGCGAATGTTGTCGAGCACGCTGCCCGAGAAGATCACCGACTCCTGCAGCACGACGCCGATCGCCTGGCGCAGCGCCGCGAGCGACACCTGTTGCGTCGGCACACCGTTGATGCTGAGGCTGCCCGATTGCGGGTCGTAAAAGCGCAGCAGCAATTGAAAGAGCGTGGTCTTGCCCGCGCCCGACGGACCGACCAGGGCGACATGTTCGCCCGGGCGCACGTCGAGCGAGAAGGCGTCGAGCGCGGCAATGCCAGGGCGCGAAGGGTAGGAGAAGCCAACGTTGTCGAAGCGGATGCCCGCGCCATGAGCGGGCAGCGGCACGGTTGCCGCCGCCTGCGCCACCGGCGAGCGCGCGGCGAGCAGTTGCAGCAGCCGTTCGGTGGCGCCCGCGGCCCGTTGCAGATCGCCCCACACTTCGGCAACGGCGCCCACGGCGCCGGCCGTGAACACCGCGTAGAGAATGAACTGCGAGAGCTGGCCGGCGCTCATCTGCCCGGCCAGTACCGCCTGCGCACCGAGCCAGAGCACGAACACGACGGCGGCGAACACGAACACGATCACCACGGCCGTCAATCCGGCACGCGCCCGAATGCGTGTGAGCGCCGTTTCGAAGGCCGCTTCCACGGCGCCCCCAAAGCGCTTTGCCTCGAACGACTCCTGGGCATACGACTGCACCGTGGGCATGGCGTTGAGCACTTCGCCAGCCAGGGCGCTTGCGCTCGCCACCTTGTCCTGGCTCGCGCGCGAAAGCCGCCGCACGCGCCGCCCGAAGATGACGATAGGTGCGACCACAACGACCAGTGTCGCGATGATGTAGCCGGACAGCACCGGGCTCGTCGCGACGAGCATCGCCACGCCGCCGACCGTGAGGAGCACGTTGCGCAGGCCCAGCGAGAGGCTGGTGCCCACCACCGTCTGGATCAGGGTCGTGTCGGTGGTGAGGCGCGAGAGCACTTCGCCCGTCTGCGTGGTCTCGAAGAACTGCGGGCTCATGCGTATCACGTGGTCGTACACGGCGCGCCGCATGTCGGCCGTCACCCGCTCGCCGAGCCACGAGACCCAGTAGAAGCGCAGCGCCGTCGCCGCGGCGAGGATCAGCGAAACCACGAAGAGCGCGATGAAATAGCGGTCGATATGCGTGCGATCGCCGCTCGCGAAGCCACGGTCGATCAGGTACTTGAATGCCACCGGCAGCGCGAGCGTCGCGCCCGCCGAGGTCAGGAGCGCGAGGAAAGCAAGCGCCCAGCGTCCCGCATAGGGGCGCAGGAAGGGCAAAAGGGCGAAGAGGGGCGCGACGCGGGTAGGGCGGCGGGCGGCGACATCTGGCATGGAGCTTCCTGGCGGATCGACAATGACGGGATTGTGCCAGCCTGCGGCGAGGCGAGGTTGGCCATGGGCTGGCTTACCGCGCGGGCGGCGTGGCGCCATTGCGCAGTTGCTCGCGCTCTTCCGGCGTCATGTGCTGCCATTGTTGCCACTGGTGCCAGTGCATGCGTCGGCGGCAGCCGCCATGCCCGCGGAAACCGCCGAACAGGATCCGGCACAGCACCAGCAGTCCGATTGCGCGCGGATAGTCGATGGCATGTGCATTGGCGACGATCGCCGGTGCGATCCAGTTCCACAGGCCCATGACGATTGCGCCCAGCAGTGCGATGACCGCTACCATCAGCAGCGCCTTGGCGAATATTTTGCGGCGAAACTTCATTCCATTCTCCTTCGGTTCAAATCTCGAGGTCGTCCCATGACGCGCGCAAACGTTCGCGCAGATGCAGCACCGCATAACGTTTGCGCGCGAGCAGCGTATTCACGCCCACCCCGCTCGCGGCGGCCAGCTCCTTGAAACTGCGCCCGTCCAGTTCGTGCGCGATGAACACCTCACGCTGACTGGCGGGCAATTCGTCGAGCGCGGCGCGCAGTGCGTCGAGCATCGCTGCGCGTTCGTAAGCGGCCTCAGGGCCGGCGTCGGGCGAGGGCAGCGCGAGGTCGAGGCGATACTCGCTTTCGCCCTCTTGCGGCTCGACGAGCGGCACTTCCTTGCGTTTGCGAAACCGGTCGACGATGCGATTTCGCGCCACGCGAAAGAGCCACGCGCCAACCTGCTCGATGGGCTCAGGCAGCCGCCACGCCTGAACCAGTTCTTCGAACACGTCCTGAAGAATGTCGTCGGCTTCGTCCTGGTCGATCACGCGGCGGCGGATGAAATTGCGCAGCCTGGGGCGCTCGCGGGCGACGGTGTCGGCGATTTCGCGGTCCTGCGTACTCGGCGGGCTGGGGGTGGGCGGCGGTTCCATACCCGTGTAGACGATCCGGAAATAGAAATATTGTGGCGCGTAATCGCGGGTTTTATGTGGCATGGATATTTCGTTAAACAAGACCCGAGATAGCCGCATATTTATTGACATCTGTCACTATATTTCGGTCACAATGCAGCATCGAACAAAACCAACAAATTCACACGCTATCGGTCATGCACCTTCACGAGCCTGGCAGCGGTACTGCGTCTAAAACGCTGGAACTGCTCGCGGACCCCGGGCAGTTGCCCCTCGAAACGCCGCTGCCATTGGCGGTGTTTCACCATGATGGAACGATGCTGCTGCCGCAAGGCGGGATGCTGAACGGCGAGCAGCGCGACTTCCTCTTCGCGCACTTCCAGCCTTATCGCAACACGGCAGACGAGGCGAGTCTAGCGAGCACGCAAGACAGCCTGGCCGACCGTGGCGAGCGTGGCAAAGGGCCGTTGACGCTGGACGACATGAATCTCGCCATTGGCGCGCTGCTAGGCATACGCAGCCAGGCGGGCATGGGGCGCGAGATGCTGCCGTGCCGGCTGATCGGTTTCCGGCCCGGCGGCGCGATGTTCGTCACGCCGCCCGCCGCGGCCAAACCCGCGTGGGAGCCGTTTCAGGGCGAACAGGTCGAGATCGTTGCGATCGCAACACAAGCCGTGTTCTGGCTCGTCTGCACCGTCGAGGCGGTCTGCACGCATCCGTTCCGCTATCTCGTGCTCTCCGAACCGGGCACGATACGCCGGCTGCGCGAACGCCGGGCCGTGCGCGTGCGCACGCAACTCGCGGTGCGCTATGGCGTGGACCTGACGGGCTCGGAACTGGACCGGCTCGGCATTGGCTGCGATATCAGCGTGCTGGGGATGTCGCTCGCCGCCGGGCGCAAGATCGGCGAGGTCGGCGAGCGCATATGCGTGGTGTTTCCGATCGAAGCGGGGAACGTCGGGGCGACGTTCCAGGCCGTCGCCGTGATTCGCAATCTGCGCGCCGATAACCCGCAGGCAGGACTCACCCTGCACGGACTCGAATTCGACACGCTTTCTCCCGAGAGCCAGGTCGCGCTCAAGACGTTCGTGTTCGATCGGCAGGACGCCGTGTCTTACTGGGCCGGCATGCCGACCTGAACCGGGCGCGCTCAATGCAATGACCGGTTGTTCGAACTCGAAGGCATGGGTGTGAACGTGCAATTCGGGTCCTTGTGCGCCGCGTCTTTGCAGCAGTCCAGCAAGGCCTTGACCGACGCGAGATTTGCCTTGTCCCATTGTTCATTGCTCATGGCGTTGTCGGTCGGCATCCAGTGGTCCCATGGATAGCTGTTGGCGAGCCGGTCGTTGCCAGGCGCTTTCTGATTGCCCACAGAGAGCCCGAGAAAGGCGGTGCAGCTCTGCTCGCTGCCGATGCGGTGACAGCCAATGCAGGTGTTGCCCGGTGTGCTCATCGTCATGAGGTGAAACGACGAGAAAGCCTGCCCGATGCTCGAATACTTACCCCATGGGTCGGTGGGCACCTTGTCCCACACTTGCCCGATATACGGGCTGAAGATGAAGGGGCCTGCGTCGTGGCATTGGAGGCAGGTGGGCTTTTCGGAGGCGACCACTGCGGGTGTCGCCCAGAATTCGACTGCGGAGGTGTGTCCTGCAGGTGGCTTTCTCTCGTTCGGCGGCGGCACGCGGGTCGCCACGAATCCACCACTCGCGGACACGCTGGCTTGCGATTTCGGTTGTGGCTTCGCCTCGAACCAGCAGGTCTTGCCGTTGCCTGAGTGATGCATCACGACGACTACGCCGTCATAGTGCGGGTCGTTATCGGGGCGCAGCGCGTCGCGCCGGCAATACGCGGAAATTTGCGTGTTGCCGCGCGATAGATTCAGGATCTTCGAAAACGGGATGCATTGACCTTTTGCTTCCGAAGTTGGACTCAGCAATGAAGGCTTGTCGCATCGCGTCGGGGACTCGTTTGGCCCGGGCGGCTTTCCATCGATCGTAATGGGAATATCCGTTCCGTCATTGCAGTTGAACGGCGGGATTTCGCCAATTTCCTTCACGCATTGATCGGCGTATTCGAGCAAGGTCTGCTCATGCGTAAAAGCGGCAAGCGGCACGGCGAAGAGGAAGCACAGAGCGAACAGGCGGACGCGGACAGACATGGTCATCCTCCGCTTTTCATCTGCATTTGCGCAACTTTGCGAATCGCCTCGCGATACTTCACGTAGCCTGTGCATCGGCACAGGTTTCCGCCCACCCAGGTGTCGATTTCCGTTTCTAGCTGGTCTCCGCTGATGCGGTACGCCTTCACATGTTCGAGCATGGCGGTTGCGGCCATCAGAAAACCGGGCGTGCAGTAGCCGCACTGAAACGCAAAAGATTCGAGGAAAGTCTGCTGCAGCGGCGAAAGCTTGTCGCCGTCCGCGAGGCTCTCCACGGTAAAGATATATTGATTCGCGACAGCGCTTACTGGTGTGACGCACGCCAGAGTCTTCTCCATCAGCGTGTCCTGGCTGCTGCGCAGGCCCACGGTGCACGCACGGCACGCGCCAATGCCGCAGCACACCTTGGTCCCTGTCAGGTCCAGGCGTTCGTGAAGGAATTCGGCGAGGCTCATGTCGGTATCGGCGGCCGGTACCGTCACGGCGCGTCCGTTCACGTGAATCTTGACGTCGGCTTCGTTCACTGCAGGGCCTCGCGTATCTTGTCGGGCGTGACGGGGGTTTCCCTGAAGCGATGCCCGGTTGCCATGGCCAGCGCATTCAGCAGTGCCGGCGCAATGGGGCACATCACGGCCTCGCCGATGCCGCGCGCGCTGTGAAGGTCCCCTTCCGGCGGCGGCAGCGCGATCAGTTCCTGCCGCGGGACGTCGGTCATGCGCGTGATGAGGTAGCGGTCGAGGTTCCACGTGCCGTCGCCGGGGCCGTGATTGCCCAGCGGACACGCTTCGCTCAGCACATTGCTCATCGCCATGGCCACCGCGCCTTGCGACTGACCTTGCACGATTTCAGGACAGATCAGGCGGCCGGCGCTGAGTGTCGTGACGACCTCTTCGACCTTTACGTGGCCGCTTTCGGGGTTCACGGACACCGCGACGAGCGCTGCCGAAGGCGCATAGTTCGTGCGCCCGAAATTGAACGTATCGCGTGGCGGCAGCAACTTGCCGTGAGGCAAGCCCTCGAGATGGTGCGTATCGGGGCCAACGGCTATGAAGTCGCAGTCCATCTCGACGGCGCCCGAGGCGAACGTGTACCGGCTTCTCCAGAATCCGCCGGCATAGGTCACATGGGCGGCGGCCACGGTAGGCAACTGCTGGCGGTTGATCTCGTCGAGCAACGCGGGCCAGCTGATTGCCGGGTGACCGGCCGCGGTCAGCTTGCCATTTGTCCACGTGAGGTCATGCCGCTCGATGTGCGGGTTGTTCCATATTGCGCGTGCGGCAGGCAGCACGCTTTGCAGCATCAACACCATCGCGGCGCGATCTACGGCCTGAAAGTGATGGAACGCACCGAGGCAGGCGCTCGAAGAACCGAAGGGGGCCGAAATCGCTTTGCTTCCGGTGGCATCCAGGATGCCCAGCTTTGTGTAATCGAAACCCGGTATCTGAAACGCCTCGACTTCGTTCATGGTGATTTTCTGCGCGTTCTGCCCAAGGCACGCCGCAGGCGCCAGGGCCAACGTCGTCGCCGCGCCATTGCCCATGTCCGTGTAATGCGTGAGCACATGCAGGCCCGCGTTCGGCTGAATCTGCACCATCGCGAATACGGCGTCTTTGCCGGTACCGTAGGCCTGGTTCGACATGGCGAGCCCAACACCATACCGTAAGCCGAGCGCGTGGCGTTGCGCGCGCACGCTTTCCCTGTTGCGCCATAACTCGTGGGCCTCAAGCTGGTTCAGCAGCTCGGCGAGTTGCAGATGGAACAGAATGGGTGCGCCAGTGAGCGTTTTGCCGTGCTGCTTGCGGAGCAGGTTAGTGCGTCGGATGTCGAATGGACTTTTGTGCAGCGCCTGGGCGGCCTCGTCCATGAGCGTTTCGATGGCGAGGTAAGCCTGAGGACCGCCGAAGCCGCGCTGCGAGCCGCCGAACAACGCGGGCG
This sequence comes from Paraburkholderia sp. BR10141, assembly GCF_056155635.1. Classification (NCBI taxonomy): domain Bacteria; kingdom Pseudomonadati; phylum Pseudomonadota; class Betaproteobacteria; order Burkholderiales; family Burkholderiaceae; genus Paraburkholderia; species Paraburkholderia sp. BR10141. Next base: position 144,865 of record NZ_JBMIQH010000015.1, read on the forward strand.
TATAACTCACGGAGCTTTGCGCAATGGCGCGCGGAATGTCGTAGCAACTCATGGCGCTCATGGCAGCAAGGTCGCCAACGGGGCCTGTGAGATTTTCCTTGGCGCCGCCATTGAAGCTGAAGGAACTGACGAGCGCCTGGAGCTTGCCGCTCTCGTCGAGCCAGATGGACTCCGTGAAATCCGTCTCCGCGCGTTTCAATCCGACCTGGAATTGTTCATAGCGCGATTGCTGCCAGCGCAACGCCCCCTTCGCGAAGGGCGCGGCGAGCGCGAGATAAACGGGAAAATACGATTCGTCGCGGCCGCCGAATCCGCCGCCTGGGTAGCAACTGATCACGTGAACGTGCTTGACGTTGATATTGCTGTCCTTGAACAACTTACATGCGGATATGCAGTCGCCGCGCGGCGATTGTGTGCCGAGCACCAGGTTCAGACAACCGGAATCCGCCTGAAACCACGCGAGTCCCGACTCCGGTTCCATGAAGACGGGATCGATTGCGGGCGTTCTGAAGGCGCCATCGAACTGGTGCCAGGCCTTGCTGTCGACCCTGGCGCTGGCCAGATCGTAAATTTCTTTACTTGCGCTGTCGCGTGCCTTGGTGAACTTCTCAAAGGGGAGGCTGCTACGCTGGAGGTTCGAAAACGACCTCGCGTCGTCGCGCACATAAACCTTGGATGCGGACGGATACAAAGTGGTGATGGCGCTTTCCGGTACCGTTGCGCCGTAACGGATCACGGACTCGTTGAAATCGAGCAGTTTCTTTGCGCGGCGATACGTATCGAAGTCTTCGAAGATCAACAAGGCGACGGGCTGGCCGTAGCAATTGGCAGGTTTGCCCTTCTGCGCGAAAAGATAGATATCCTGGCTAGCGACCGGATCCTTTTCGGCCGCGAGATAGATGCGATTGTCATTCAACGTCTGGTTGGATACCACGGCGATCGGGCGAAGATTGCGCGGCAATACGCTCAGATCGAAGCCTTCGAAATTCTTGTCGACGCAATTGCATCTCAGCGCATATAGCCAGTTTTCTTCTTTCGGCCAGCCTTCGAAGTCGCGCGCCTTGTAATCACGCGCGTAGATCTTCGCACCCGTGACCTTGCTCACGCCCTCGATGCGCCAGCGCGCCTTGCCGGGCTCCGGCGCCCAGTCGGGTGTGCCGTTCGGCGGCGGTAGTGCGGAGTGGGCGCGCGTCGCGCCAGGTACGGTTGGGCTGGCGGCCGTGAACGCGGTGATGGAACTGACCGACATCGTGACCGCGCCGCTCCCCATGGCCTTGAGGAATGTCCGGCGAGTGATCGGAACATCGCAAGCCATGTGCGTCTCCAGGCGAGACCCGCAGCGCGATCCGCATTATTTCATGTCGCGCGCTACGCGAAATCCATTGGCTTCGTAGCGAACGCTGCTGTCGTATTTGAAGCGCGTGGCGGCGAGCATATAGCCCGCGCCGTCACGCCACGATCCGCCGCGAATCACGCGCGTCTGGCAGTTGGGCTCGTCCCACGAGTGGCCATCGTTCGGCGCGTTCTTGTACGAGTTGTGCCAGCAGTCGCTGACCCATTCCCAAACGCCGCCGGCCATGTCGTAGAAGCCAAACGCATTGGCCGGGAACGAGCCGACGTCGTCGGGCGCCTCGACGTGCCACGGCGGCCCACAGTCCTTGCAGTTCGCCGTGCCCTTGCGCATGTCGTTGCCCCACCAGTAGCGCGTTTCGGTGCCGGCGCGCGCGGCATATTCCCATTCTGCCTCCGTCGGCAGACGGTAGGGCTTGCCGCTGATCTTCGAAAGCCATTTCACGTACTGCTGCGCGTCGTCCCAGCTCAGGTCGCGCACGGGGGCGTTCGGCGAGGCGTTGTTCTCGTTCGACAGGCGCGGGCAGGCGCTCGCGGCAACGCACGCGTTCCACTGCGCCACCGTCACCGCATACTTCGCGAGCGCGTAACTATGGCCGATCGTCACGTGGTGCGCGGGCCGCTCCGAGGCGTCGTCGGTGTCGATGCCCATGGTGAAGTTGCCGGGCGTCACCGCGACCAGCACCGGGCAAGATGGGCAGTCCTGAATGTCGTGGGGACCCGGCTTCGAAATGGCCGGATTGCCCTTGGCAGCAACTGCCGCCGCAGCTGCAGCCGTTGCCGCGGTCGTCGCGGCGCCCGGCGGTGCAGAGGCGGGCGCTGCCGTGGTCTGCGCGGGTGGGGGCGGCGGTGTCTTTGCCTGAGGCGCTGGCGCGGGTGCCGGGGTGGGAGCGGCGGCCGCGGGGTTGCTAGCCGGGTGCGGGGTGGAAGCAGCGGGCGTGGCGGACGCCGCAGCGGGTTTCGATGCCTCCGCACGCAAACGCGTCAGGCGGGCTTGCGCGAGCGGCGCGAAGCGTCCGTTCGGATAGGCCTTCAGATACGCCTCATAGTCGCTCGCGTATTGACTGTCCTTGATCGAATTCCAGAACGTGATTTCGTATTCCTGGGAGGTGTCTTTCGGCATCAGGCCAACGCGCACGATCGCGACGCCATAGCGTTGCCGCGCTGCGCCGGCCGCGGTGAGGCGCTCATGTCCGGCGTGGGCGCTTGCGTACCGGCCAGGAGCTTGCGGCTCGAGACGCGGCTGCTCGCGTGCCGGAGCCGAACGGTCATGCGCTGCCGGCGCGGCCGAACGTAGCGTCGAAGTCAGGCCTAGCGAGATCAAGAGGCACACAGGCAACACTAGCCGCCACATGTTCGTTCTCCCTATCAGGTGCCAACCCGGGTGCATACCCAGGCGTCATCGCCTTTCAATGCCGACGGTGCGCTACCCCGCTGCAGTCGCCAGCCGCGCTCGCATGAAACGCGGGCCGCCGCCGGCACAGGCACTGCCTGCGCACAACTACAAAATAGCACGCACGCCGCGCGATGCAGTAACTCGGTGGCACCCGCACGCGCGGCGCCGATTTATCTCCGTCCGCTTGAATCCGTCCTAAGCTGTAGAACACGCACCGAACTCCAAAGCGGCGCGCCGTCTGCCGAACAAGGAGCACGAAGATGCAACGAAGAGCAACCCTGTTGGCCCTGGCAGCGGCCGTTCTGATGCCGCGCCTCGCGTTTGCCGAGCGCACCCCGTCGCCGCCCGGCGCGGAGGTCTACATCATCTGGCCGCCCGACGGCGCGACGATTCCCACCGGCAAGTTCTGGGTTCGCATGGGCCTGCGCAACATGGGCGTTTGCCCCAAGGGGATCAACAAGGCGAACACGGGCCATCATCACTTGCTCATCGACACGGACCTGCCGCCGCTCGATCAGCCGATCCCGTCGGATCGCAATCATTTGCATTTCGGCGCGGGCGAAACGGAAGCCCGGGTCGAGCTTGCGCCGGGCAAGCACACGCTGCAGTTGCTGATGGGCGACTACAATCACGTGCCGCACGATCCTCCGGTCTACTCGAAGAAGATCACGGTCACGGTCAAGTAGCGAAGGACATCCGGCTTTGGCCGCAGCGCAAAAGAAGCGGGAGTGCACGCCATGAACAGGTTCCTCGTTTTTGCTGCCAGCCTCGTGCTGCTCGCGGGCGGTGCGGCGCAAGCAGGCACGACGCCGGTCGACCCGAACGCGCACGTTTATATCGGCTGGCCCAACGACGGCCAGGTCATGCCGGCCGGGCGGCCATTTCGCGTCTGGTTCGGCCTGCGCAACATGGGCGTGGCGCCCGCGGAAGTCGAGTTTCCCAATACGGGCCACCACCACCTGCTCGTCGATACGGACTTGCCGCCGATGGATCAGCCCATTCCATCCGATCGCAATCACCTTCACTTCGGCGCCGGCCAGACCGAAACGATGCTGCAGTTGCCGCCGGGCAAACATACGCTGCAGCTGCTGATGGGCGACGCCCACCACGTGCCGCACAACCCGCCGGTGTACTCGAAGAAGATCACCATTTACGTTAAGTGATCCATACGAATCGATCGCGAATGTTGCGGGATGATTCGAACGTTTGCGACGCTTTCACTTTCCCCCAGCAAACAGTGTTCGTAGCGCGCCAACATAAGCCGATCGACGCGTTGGCGCGCGCCCATCACCGCGCACGACGCGCACGCGCCACGCGCCGCGCGTGAGACTCCGGGAATTCCAGAACAGTCCTTATGCGACGGGCGATGCGCGCCGTGCGCACGCGCACTCGTGCATCTGGCACGCCTCATGCCTTGTTGGACCCGAGCCCGCAACCATGCAGCTCACAATCCCAACAGTGTTGCATCCATTCCTGGAGAACTGCCATGAGCAAGCTGATGATCGCCGACCTGAGCGTCGCGCAAGAACTCGACCGCCGTGAAATGAGCGCCGTGCGCGGCGGCCTGGGCCTGTGGCCCGTCTGCTACCCGACGATGCCGAGCGTGAAGGTCGACTCCACCAACTTCTCCGCATCGCAGTTGATCGGCCAGACGAACACCATCCTGTCCAACACGGGCAACGACGTGGCGTTCGTGAACAACCTCCACGCTTCGACCAACCCCGTGCAAACGGCTCACAACACGATCAACTTCTGATCGTGCTGCCAGCCGTGGAGGCCTACCCGCCTCCACGGCGCCGCCCTCCACCGCATCCGCTGCACACCGCTTCTTCGTCGCGTCCTTCGCCGCCTTTCCCTTAAGGAGTCGATCGTGAACACACTGCTCTCGCCGTCCGCCGCGCACGTATGTCGCGGCGCGTCGCGCTGGCTGACCCGCGTCGTCGGAGCGGCCGGGTTGTGTGCCGTGGCGCTGTGCGGCTGCACGGATCTGGGCACGCCTGCGTATCGGCGCCCGGACATGCCTGAGAAGGACGCCTGGGCGCATACGAGCCGCACGTTTTCCGCGGCCGATACGGTCAATCCGCAGTGGTGGACAGAGTTCGACGATCCCTACCTGAATACACTCATCGAAAAGGCGATTGCGGGCAATATCGATATCCGGGTGCTGGCGGCGCGCATTGGCGTAGCCGGCGCGCAGATCGGGGAAGTGCAGGCCGGTGCACTTCCCACGGTCGACGCGGGCGCGGGTATCGACTATGAGAAGAGCACGGGGCTAGCGCTCTCGAAGACCTATAACGTCGCCACTCAGGTCAACTGGGACATCGATATCTGGGGCAAAGTCGAAAAAAGCGTGCAGGCTCAAAAGGCCGAGTATCACGCTAGCGAAGCGGATTGGCGCGCAGGCTATTTGACGCTCGTTACGAAAGTGGCGAGCACTTATTTCCAGATCCTCCAGTTCGACGATCAGATCCGCGACGAGGAAGACACGCTCAGGCGGAACAAGCAGATTCTCACCATCTACCAGCAGATGTACGCAAACGGTGTCGCGCCCAAGACCGAGGTGCTGCGCCAGAGCGCGGAAGTCAATGGCGTCACGAACGAACTGCTCGAACTGCACCGCGAGCGCGATACCGCCGAAAACGCGCTTTCCACGCTGGTCGGCGTGCCCGCCGGCGAGTTCAAGATGCCGTCGGGCCAGTTGCGCGAGCGCGTGAAGTTGCCGGATGTGCCCATGGGCCTGCCCGCGCAGCTGCTGGGGCGCCGTCCCGATGTGGTGGCCGCGCAGTACCGCATTCTCGAATCATATGACGAAGTCGGTTCCGCGCGGCTCGCGCAATTGCCGACCATCAGTCTCACGGGCCGCGCCGGCACAGCCGCGTTTTCGCTCTCCGACCTCTTCAAGGTGTTCACGCTGAGCTTCATGCCGAGCATCGACTTTCCGATGTTCGACCCCAGCGTGCATGCCCACATCAAGACGACCGAGGCCCAGAGCAAGGTTGCCGAAGAGCAGTATCGCCAGGTGGTGTTCACGGCGTTCGAAGAAGTCGAAAATGCGCTGGTGAACCTCGACGCGCATAAGAAGCAGCGCATCGAACTGCTGCAGCAGAACGAGCGGCTGCGCACCGTCGCGGCGCAGGTCGAGGCGCAGTTGAAGGAGGGGCTGGTGTCGCAGCTCGAAGTATTGGAGTCCGAACGTTCGCTCGCAAACGCAGAACAGTCGCTTTTGTCCAACCATGAGCTGATCCTGAGCGACACCGTCACCCTCTACAAGGCAATCGGCGGCGGCTGGCCCGACGTCGATGTCGCCAGCGTGGCCTCGAATTCCGCTGTGTCGGCAGCGCCCGTCAAGTGAGCGCGCTGGTCGCAGCGGGCCGCGTCAGTTGTTTGACTCCAGCCAACAGTCGCCTACACTTTTCTCACACCCCGATCGCCATGTGCAAGGCGCGCGGCTCCACACGGAGAGTCAGTGCGCACGCGGCGCCTGCGCCACGCGCGTCCCGGCTCACAACTGCTGATCGCTGGCGGAATCATGGTGCCTGACGCCGCTTCCATTGCCGAGAGCCAGACATCGCTCGACCGAACGTTCGATATCGTGCTGCGGCCGATATCGCATGCAGAGCTGGGCGAGATCCGCATCGACAAGGATCTTTTCGCAGTCGGGCGGACCCAGCCGCCTTTTGCCGAGGCGAAGCCCGAGGTCGTGGTCGATGTCTCGCGCCGTCATGCGCGCATCTTCCGCGAGGGCGCGGCGGCCTACGTGGCCGACCTGGGCAGCAAGAACGGCACGGCGGTCAATGGCATCGAAGTCACCCAGAAGCCTCACGTTCTCAAAGACGGCGACGAACTCAGCTTTGCCGGCGCGCTCGCGTTTCGCGTGAGCTTCGCGCCGCGTACGGTGCGGGCGCCTGCGCGGGCGACCGTGGTGACGCTCACGCCGGTGCGCGCCGATCTGGGTTTGCAGCAGATTGTCGTGACGAGCTTTCCGTTCCTCGTCAGCAAGGCCGACGAGACCTTTTCGCAGTATCACGACGCGTATCCGCACCAGGTGAACTATTTGTCGCGCCGTCATGCGCACATCTACGCCGAAGACGATGCGATGTACGTCGAAGACCTGGGCAGCACCAACGGCACGTTCCTTGACGGACAGCGACTCGACGATCATGCGGTCAAGCTCGAAGACGGCCAGCGGATCGCCTTTGGCGGCGAGCACTTCGTCTACCGGGTTGGCCTCGAAAGCACGAGTGGAAGCGATGCCACCGTGACGGCGACGCGCGAGCGCCGCGCCGCGGTGCTCGCCGAAGATGCAGACCGCACGACGTTCATTGGCAGCGCGCACTCGTTTCTCGATATTTTCTGCACGCCGCCCGCGCCTGCCCAGGACGACGAAATCAATCCCGATGCGCCGCAACCCGCGCCGGAGCCGGGCCACGACGCGCGACGCCGGCGCGGCAGGATCGAGGTCTTCCTGAGTGAGTTGAGCGAAGCGCTGGGCGGCAGCGGAAAGATCAACATGGGCGCGTTCGCGCGCTGGGGCGGCGGCGCGATTGCCGTGATCGTCGCGCTCGTTGCGCTCACGTATTTCCAGGGTGCGCCGCAGCGCGACATGCAGGCGTTGCTCACGAGCGGACAGTTCGAAAGTGCGGCGCGCATGGCCGATCAATATCTCACGCGCCACCCGAACGACAGCACGTGGCGCGCGATGGGGACGGAAGCGCTCATCAAGGCCGACGTGCCCGACTGGGTCGCCGCGATCAACGCTCGCGCGTTCGATCGTGCGCGTGCCATCGTGGAGGACATGCGTACGCTCGCGCGCCACAACCCGGACGCCGCGTCGCTCGTGGAAAACATCGGCTGGATCGGCGCGCTGCAATCGTTCGTGCAGGGACGGGGCGGCCCGCAGGCGCCGATCCGCATCTATCGCGACGAGGCGCCGATCCATGCGCTGACGAGCCGCTGGAACGACGACCCCGGCGAGCATCAGCGTGCATTCGACCGGATTTCGGCCTACGTGCCGGCGTTTGCCGCCGTGTATGCCGATTCCCTCAGCCACCTGCGCAAGCTGCAGAGCGACGACTCGGTGTATGTGGCCGCGCTCGAGCGCATCCAGCAGGCAATCGACAGCGCACTCGCGAGCGACCGCTTCGACGCGCTCACCGCGATGCTGAGCGACTATGCGCAGCGTTATCCGCGCCTCTCGGGGCTCGATGCCGTGCGCGCCGACGTCGACCAGTATCAGCAGATCGACAGCGAGGCGCACGCGGGCCATGTGCAGGCCGTGCACGACCGCCTGGCCGCCGCTCACTTCGCCACGCCGCCGTTCGCGGCCCATGCGGGCGCGCTCGAAAAGCTTGCGCTAGCGGGAGGGCATGGTGAATCCGCGCCAGCTCATTGAGCGCCTGCGCAAGGCGCTCGGCATGCATGATGGGCGTGCCGCGCCCGAACCGCCGCGGCCGCTCGGCGAGGCGCTGGGCGACCACAGCGAGGAAGGGGTGGCGATCCTCACCGCGCGTCCGTGGCGCCTCATCGAAGCGACGATCATCACGATGGTCGCGCTCGTGGTGTGCGGCCTCCTGTGGTCGTTCGTCGGCCGCGCCGACGTCATCGTGAGCGCGCAGGGCGCGCTTGCCCCGGAGTCCGAGGTGCGCCGCATCTACGCGCCCGTGGATGGGGAACTCGTGGATATCTACATCGCCGAAGGTCAGCCCGTGGAGAAGGACGACGTCATTGGCCGCATCAATGCACGCGGCGCGATCCAGGCGGCGACCAACGCGCTCGACGCGCGCCTGAAACTCGACGACGCCGAACGCGACTGGAAGGCGTTCCCCGAAAAGAAGGCGCTTATGGAGCGCAAGGCCGAGGCGCTCAAGGCGCAGATGGACGTGGAAACGCATCTGCATGAAACGCGCGTGGCGGAAGGCACGAGCAAGCTCCAGCAGGCCGAGAACGCCCAGCTCGACGAAGCGCGCGGCAATATCGACAACGCGCGCCACGTGCGTGACCTCGCGAAGGAAGACCAGGACAAGTACGAGCGGCTGTTCGCGCTGCCCGGCGGCGGCGGGGTCTCGCAAAGCCAGGTCGAGGAAAAGCGCAGCGCGTTCCTGCAGGCCGATAACAACTACCGGATCGCGCAGGCGCGGCTCAGCGAATTGCAGGCGCAAACGAGCCACGACTTCGCTCAGGCGAAGGCGCAGCTCGAAGGCAGTGCCGGGCAGCTCACGTCACTGCGCATCGAATACGACGCGACGGAGCGCGAAATCGCCAATACCGAGGACAAGTTGCGCCTGCAGGTGCAAACCGCGCGCCTTGCCGCCGACGCAGCGGCGCGCATCCGCTTCGAGAACATCGACAAGGACAACTTCCTGCTCGTGCTCGCGCCGGTCTCGGGCGTGATCACGGACGTGACGACGACGCAGCCCGGCGACAAGATCCAGGCGAACACGCCGCTAGGCGGCATTGCGCCGGCCAACGCGCGCCCGGTCGTGAAGGTGGCGATTGCGGAGCAGGACCGCGCGTTCCTGCATGAAGGCTTGCCCGTGAAGCTGAAGTTCAACGCGTTTCCGTACCAGCGCTATGGCGTGGTGGACGGCACGCTCGAATATATTTCGCCGACCACGAAGCCGCAGGTGCAGACGAAGGAACCGGTTTACGAGGGTCGCGTGCGTCTCGCGCGCGATCATTTTTCGATTGGCGGCGCGACGTATCCGTTGCGCTACGGTATGACGGCAACCGCCGAAATCGTAGTGCGCGAGCGGCGCCTGATCGATTTCGCGCTGGACCCGTTCCGGCAGGTCGCTGGCTGAAGATATTCACCAGTTCAGATTTCGGGAATCGGAAATCAGGGGAACGCAATGACGACAATCGTACGGATCGACGACGAAGCGATCGACACGGAAGATTTCATCCGCGTGCTGAAACTCACGGGGCAGTTCGAGAGCCTGGTCGAGCAGCAGGTGCGCGACCGGCTCACGGTCATCGCCGCGAAGAAAATGGGCGTAAAGGTGGAGCCCGACGAAATCCAGCAACGCGCCGACCAGTTTCGCCGCGTGCGGGGGCTGCACCGCGCGGCGGACATGAATCGCTACCTGGACGTGTTCGGTATCAGCCTCGACGAATTCGAGCACTTCATTACCGACACGCTCTATCAGGAGAAGACCTTCAACCTGATCTGCAACGACGAGGCGGTCGAAAGCTACTTCAAGCTCAATTCGCCGAAATTCGACAGCATCGAAGTGAGCCACATCGTGGTGGACTCGGAAGGCAAGGCGCGCGAGGTCATGTCGATTCTCGAGGACGAGCCGCAGGCGTTCGGCGAAATGGCGCGTGAGCATTCGATCGCCGATACCAGCGAGCGCGGCGGCGTGATCGGCAAGGTATTGCGTGGGTCGTTGAAGACGGACATCGAGGCGAAGGTGTTCAACGCGCAGGTCGGCGACCTGCTCGGCCCGTTTCCCGCGCCGGACGGCTCGTTCTTCGAAATCTTTTGCGTGACGGCAAAGCATCCGGCGTCGCTCGAAGCGGACGTCTCGTCCGAGGTGCGGCGGCTATTGCGCGAAGAATGGCTCGCGGAGCGCGCACAAGAACATATCATCGACGCGCACTGAGCGCGCAGAGCCACGCAGATGGACACCCAGGCGCCCCTACCTGCCAGCGCACCGTCGCTGGTGGATTTTCTCGCATCGGTCGAACCGCTCTCGCTCTTCTCGCGCGAGGAACTCGACCGTCTTGCCGCGCAGGTCGAAACGCGCAACTACGCATTTGGCGACACGCTGTGCAAGCGCGGCGAGCCCGCAGCCGGACTCTATGTGATCCGCTCGGGCTCCGTGCGGATCATCGCCGAAGAGCGCGGCAAGGAAATGAGTCTAGGCGTGCGCAAGGAACGCGAAGTATTCGGCGAAATCGCCATGCTGCGCGACTACTGGCACGAAGTGTCGGTGCGCGCTTCCGCGAAAACCGAGGTGCTTTGCATCCCCCGCGCGGCGCTCGAGCCGTTGCTGGCTGCGAATCCGGCCGCGCAGTCGTTCGTGACGAGCTATGTCGCGATCAGCTCCGCGGGCGGCTTCGTCACGCGGCTTTTCGACCTGCGCGGCAAGCTTTCGCGTGCCGAGCTCGAAGAGTATGTGTCGAGCGTGGGCGTCAAGCGCGTGAGCGCGGGCAAGGAGATCATCCATCAGGGTGCCGGCGGTGACATGCGCCTATATGTCGTGCGGCAGGGCGAGGTCAGTATTGCGCGCGAGGAAGACGGCAGCGTCTATCAGATTGCGACGCTCGGCGCGGGAGAGATCTTCGGCGAACGCGCTTGCTTGCTGCGCCAGAATCAGCCCGCGACCGTCACGGCACTCACCGATGTACGGCTCCTGGTGATTCCCGAGAAGACTGTGCATTTCATGCTGGAGCGCAACCCGAAGCTGCGCGAGGTGCTGGAAGAGCGCGTGCGCTTCAGCGAGCGCGAATTGCAGCGGCAGAAGAAGCTCGCCGAGCGCCGCAGCCGGGCCGTTGCCGTGGACAGCGGGGCGGATGCTGCATTTAGCGAACGCGTGGTCAAGCGCTTCGTGCTCATCGAGCAGGCCGAGGAGATGGATTGCGGCGCAGCGTGCCTCGCCATGATCTGCCGGCATTACGGCATACCCATGACGCTCGGCAAGCTGCGCGACCTCGCGAACGTGACGACGCAGGGCGCGACGCTGGACAGTCTCGCGCGCACCGGCGAGGCGCTCGGCTTCACGACGCGGGGCGTGCAGTGCACGTTTGAGGCGCTGCAAGGGTTCGAGCTGCCGTTCATCGCGCACTGGGAGGGCTACCACTATATCGTCGTGTACGGCGTGTCGAAGCAGTGGGTGAGGGTGGCCGACCCGGCGCTCGGCTTTCGCAAGCTGAGCGTCGAAGCGTTCGAGCGCGGCTGGAACGGCACGTGCCTGCTGTTCACCGAGGTCGAGACCACGGGCGCGCAGGCGGCGACGCGCTCGCCGTGGGTGCGCTTCATCGGCTACCTGCTGCCTTACCGGAAAATACTCGCCCACCTGTTTCTCGCGACCTTCGTGATCCAGTTGCTCGGCGTGGTGCCGCCGCTCATCATCCAGAACATTCTCGACAGCGTGATCGTCCACCAGAACGTGAGCCTGCTGCATCTCCTGATCGTGGGACTCATCATTTCGCACCTGTTTACGCAGCTGATGACGACGATACGCGCGCATCTGTCGAATTTCATGGTGCGCAGTCTCGACTTCGCGATGATGTCGCAGTTCTTCAAGCACACCATGTCGCTGCCGTTCTCGTTCTTCGCGCGCCGCAAAACAGGCGACATCTTCGCGCGCTTTCAGGAAAACCAGACGATACGCGCGTTTCTGACCGAATCGACGGTGACCACGGCGCTCAACCTCCTGATGATCTTCATCTACTTCACGATCATGTTCCTCTACAACGTGAAGCTGACGCTGCTGCTGATCGCGTTCGTGATTCCCATCATGGCGCTCACCGCCATTGCCACGCCGCGCATCAAGCGCTACGCGCGCGAGGTCTTTGCCGTGTCCACCGATGCGCGCTCCATGCTGATGGAGACGCTTGGCGGCGTCGAAACCGTGAAGGGCATGGGCATAGAAAGAGCGGTGCGCCTGAAGTGGGAGCGCAAGTACGCGAAGTCGCTCGAAGTGCAGTATCGCGCGCAGGCATTCAATATTCTCGTGGGTCTCGGCAGCCAGTTGCTCAACGCGGCGACCACGATCGTGATTCTCTGGGCGGGCGCCACGCTCGTGCTCGATCAGGAGTTGAGCATCGGCCAGCTCATTGCGTTCAATGCGTTCATGGGCAGCGTGCTCGCGCCGCTCATGGGCCTCGTCGGGCTCTGGAGCCTCATGAACGACGCGGCGGTCGCGATGGAACGGCTAGGCGATGTGCTCGACATCGAGCCCGAGCAGAAGCCCGCCGACCTCGGTTCGCGCGTGCTGCTTCCCGACCTGCAGGGCGACATCGAATTCAACGGCGTGTATTTCCGCTATGGCGGCAACGAAACGCCGTATGTGCTGGAGAACATCAGCTTCTCGGTGGGGCGCGGCCAGATGGTGGCGATCGTGGGGCGCAGCGGCTCCGGCAAGACGACGCTCGCGAAGCTGCTGGTGGGCTTCTACGCGCCGACCGAAGGCAAGATCAACGTGGACGGCTACGACATGAGCGCGATCGATCACGCGTACTTTCGCGCCCAGGTGGGCTACGTGATGCAGACGAACCTCGTGTTCTCCGGCACGATTGCCGAGAACATCGCGTGCGGCGATGCAACGCCGGACTGGCGGCGCATGGAGGAAGTGGCGCGCATGGCCGATGCGCACGCGTTCATCAGCAAGATGCCGCTCGGCTACGAGCAGGTGGTGGGCGAGCGCGGCATGGGCCTTTCGGGCGGGCAGATCCAGCGCCTCTGCATTGCGCGGGCGCTCTATCACGACCCGCGCCTGCTGGTGTTCGACGAAGCCACCTCGTCGCTCGACACGCAGTCGGAAAGCAACATCCTCTCGAACATGCACGACATACTCCAGGGCCGCACGGCGCTCATTATCGCGCACCGGCTGAGCACCATCATGCGGGCGGACAAGATCCTCGTGCTCTACGAAGGGGCGATCGTGGAGCAGGGGCGGCACGAGGAACTCGTCGAGCGCAAGGGCATGTATTACCAGCTCGTGCAAAAGCAGCTGGGGGCGTCATGAAACTCTTCGATCCGCACGGATTCGGCAGCTCCGTTGTGTCATATGCGGGGCTGCTCGAGAAGATCGAGATCCTGCGCTCGACGCTGCGCTGGGCGCCGCGGCTCGAACGCACCGATATCGAAAAGCTCTTGAACCAGTCGAACGCGCTGCGCGACGAAGTCATGCAACTCTCGCGCAAGGAGCGCTTCGTCGAAGCGGCGGCAGAGGCGCCCGAAGCGCTCGATGCGCTGGCAAGGCCGGATGCCCTCGCGCCCACAGCGCACCGGCGGCGCGAGGCGCTGATCGAGCGCAGCTTCATCTTCGAAGGCATATTCGGCGACAACCCGAAGCTGATCGCAGCGCTGGAGATCGCGGAAAAGGCGGCGCCCACCGATCTGCCCGTGCTGATCGACGGCGAGAGCGGGACGGGCAAGGAGTTGATGGCGAAGGTGATCCACGCCAACGGTGCACGCGCCGACCGACCGTACATCTCAGTGAACTGCGGCGCGATACCCGAGAACCTGCTCGAATCAGAACTGTTTGGGCATCGCAGAGGGGCGTTCACGGGGGCGTCGAGCGATCGCAAAGGGAAGTTCGAAAGCGCGCATACGGGGACGATCTTTCTGGACGAGATCGGTGAGTTGCCGCTGCAGGGGCAGGTGAAGCTGCTGCGTGTGCTCGAATCGCACGAGATTCAGCGGGTGGGCTCCGATGAACCCATCGGGGTCGATACGCGCATCGTCGCCGCGACGAATCGCAACTTGCGCGAGCTCGCGGCGCAGGGGCAGTTTCGCGAGGACCTCTTTTATCGGTTGAGCGTGATTCATGTCACGCTGCCTGCGCTGCGAGAACGCAGCGACGAGATTCCGCTGTTGATTGCCTATTTCGGCGACGAGGCTGCTGCGCAGCTCAAGCGGCGGCCTATGAAGCTGACGCCCAAGTTGCGCGATTTTCTGCTTACGTATGCTTATCCGGGGAATATTCGCGAGCTGCGTAATCTCGTGTATCGGCTTTCGTGTCTTGCGGGTGAGACGGCCGATATCGAGCATCTGCCCGATGATATTCGGCCTAAGTCCGCTGCACTGGCTTTGCGGGTGGCGGAGGCCGAGGCGGCAGGCGCGCCTCTTTCACTGAGCGATGCCAAGCGTGCTGCTAGCGATGAGGCCGAGAGGGCGTTTCTCGAGCGCGGCTTGCAGGAGACCGGAGGTACGGTCGCGGAGCTGGCGCGGCGCTGTGATATGAATCGGTCGCACTTGCAGATGCTGCTCAAGAAGCATGGGATTCATTCCAAGGATTTTCGGCATGCCGAGAAGGTGAATCATGAGAAGGGGTCTTGATCTGGGTGCCGAGCGGTGCTTTTTGTCGTGGCTCTTGGCGCTTTTGGCCGTTCATGCCCGGGAGCCTCTAGCCTGGCTGATGCGGCGGGCAGTTTTTTCACCGTGCGGTCTCCAGCCGGAAAGAGGCTCCTGAACAGTTCGCCCAGCATCATTGCGCCTCCGGGACAATGCCTTGCGGCAGGGGCATTGCAGCGTGCTTCGCCGCGGCGATGGCTGCCGGCGGCAGCGGCGGCGCACTGCTCGCCATGGCCTTCGGCCCAGCCTTCGCGCTGCCGGTCAGAAAGATGCGCGCGGGCAATTAGAAAGTCGGACTGGAACTTGCGTAGCATATCTCGTTACAGTCGAAGGTGAAGTTGCAGTGCCAGACGGCGAAGCCGATGGTCTGTCGTCAGAAGTGAAGCGGCACCGGCAGTATTGGCCTACGCTCAAACATCCATGTAAGATGAGGATTGCGATGGAAGCAGACGTGGGGAAGGGTCACACCTGCACACGCACAGGTCATCGCTCAGTGCGCCTTCCCTGCCATCGGGTCTCCTCATTGACCCGCGCGGACCATCGCACACAATGTAACCTGTCGACTGTCATTCAGGAAACCATACTTTTGTCTCTCTCGTAGGTCTGCTCGCGCTCGCCAACCCTGTCGTTGCGATCGCCACACACTACAGTGCCATCCGCCGTCGTCCTGTCGCCCTGCAGAATGTCGTACCGCCTGACCATGATGTGATTCCAGATTGATGGGGTCAATTGCGAGGCGTGCCAGGTCGTTACCGGGCCGGACACGTGAAGTCTCATAGACGCTTTCTCGTCAACCCGTGTTTCGAACAACCGAAAAACAGGCTCCGGTCTTCCCAGCCGTCGCAACAAGCTGGGGCGCACCATCGTGCATCGCGCCAATGGCCGCGCACGCCACTGCAAACCACGGCGCCGCCGTCCCGGCATGACCAACCATGTAGTCGATATCCGCCATCTTTGCGCCAATACCTGCCTTGACGACAGCTTTGACTACCGCATTGGCGCCGGCACCATGAAGTGCGCCCTGCCAGATCCGTTTCATCTCTGCGGGCTTGCTGCATCCCCATCGCAGGGTACGCGCAAGCGCGTCGTCTATGGCACAGTCATCTGTCCCGTTCGGCCGATGGAACATCGCGATCGGCGCGAGTGCGAATTTCTGGCATATCGCTTCCGGCGCAACGAGAAGCGCAACAACGACTTCTGCACTCCCGTCAAGAGGGAGCGCCTGACAAATTGCGTTCAGGTTCACGCAAACGACAAGCCGTGCCTCCTCGTCGAGCCTGCGGTTGACCCGGTCAAGCCACGCGTCGGCGTACATCAGGTCGGACGGCTCTGGCATGAATCTGACCTGAACCGGGCGGAGGTCCGACAACGTCCATTGCCTCTTCCAGATCGCCAGCGCTTCGTCTGTGTCTACAATGTCCGGCAGCATCACCTGAACTTTCAACCCCAAATCCGGTGGCAGCGAACGTATCGCTGCAGCAACCGTATCGGTCACCGTGCTGAATGCCCATGCGAGGACATACCAGCGGCGCTCGTCGTCGTTCCTGAAAGGGACTCCGTCCTTGTTCCTGTCCGGCTTTTCGAACCAGCGAGCATTGACCAGCGGCGCGTCCGGCTTAAGGGCAGTCTGCGGCTCGAGCTTGACGGATCCGTCAAGCAATTTGCCAAATTCGTCGTCCTTCGCCTCGCTAGCAAACCTGACGGTCGAAGCAAGAACTCCCAGCGGTCGGCTGGCCCGCTCAAATACATCGTTCACGTAGCTTTCGCGGGCGTCGTTCCACGCGATGGCGTCAAGCCGGCGCCCCTCGTAAACGCTATAGCGGCGCAAGACCACGAATGCGGCGATACCGAATGGATAGACCGACACGCAGGTCCAGAACCAGAGCGTCTGGGTCGGTTCGCCCTTTGGCCAGAGAAACAGCACGACGAAAACGCCGGCGATCACGATCAGAAAAAAGACAAGGGTCCAGCGCAGGCGCGATGGTGCGTTATCGGGTACAGGCTCCTCAGGTGGCAAATGTGAAAAGTCGATGCCCATCGTCGCCCCCTTAGAAGCCATTGGGACGCGGGCGCAGGGAGCGGGAAATGACATCCCACAAGGCAACCGCTTCACCTTCGCTCATGGATGCCGCGTCGACTGGACTATCAGTAAAAGCGTTTGGCGAACCTGTCTGAAAATCGAGCGTCAGAAGTGGCGCCTCGACGCTACTCGTCATCGAATTCGCCTCAAGCGTCAGCGTGCTTCTTGGTACACCCCTATCCGACTTATCGGAGACGAGCCATTCCTCAGCGTCGATGCCAGGCAATGCGACTTTACCCTTCCGTATGGTTCCTCCTCCAATGGATTTCAGGCCGGCATCAATCTGATCGCCACGTTGCAGGAGCGTGTTGGGTTCCTGAATACTGGAATCGCTGTCGAATCCAATGCTCACGTCGCGATTCCCGATCAACACGTACTGCGCCCAGGCATATTCCTCGGCGCGCGCTTTCCCCGGTAGAAATGCACCGAGAAAGCATAGACCTTGCTCTGCGGGAATCTCATCCTCGGCCCGCCAACGTAGCCTTTTAACGATGTCGAAAATGAGGCGAGTTTTTTGGGGCACATCGTTCTTGACCGCCATCGCCTTGATTGACGGGGCGTCCGTTTGATCGGGATGAAGAAAGTCAATGCCCACGATACCCAGCTTGAAGCGGTAGCCGTGATCCCACTTGTACACCTCAAAAACGCGATTCGCGGGACCGTCGCTCACGTTCCCACGATATAGAAAGTAGTGCGTATCCGGACCATCCACCTGATCATCGGCGTAGAGGAAGGGATACGCGTCGATACTTTTGGTGCCACTGAGTTCAACTTTGCGCCTCGCGACCTCACCCAGATACTCTTCGTGCGTCATGGCCTTCGGCTCGATAATAACGCCCTGAACTTTCGCTCCGCCCGAGACGAGCGCGTCCATCGGCATATCAATCACATATCGGCCAATGCACCGGGGCTTGAGGTTCAGTGTCAGTTCATTCACTTTATGTTTCTCCTGTTCATTCAACGTGGCTGGCTGACGCCCACAGGCGGAAATGACCAGAATTGGAAGCACGAACAGCCATGCGCCCGCGCGAATATTCAACATTTATATTCCAGTAACGTTCCCTTGACGTTCCCGACAATTCGGGTAATCGCCCACAATGCGAAGAGTTGCTGGGGCCGGTTCTTGTATGCGCCCTCATGGTCAACATCCGGATAGGCCACGCAGGCCTGCACACCGGATTGCCCCGCAGGAGCCCGACCGGATCGGATCGGAACCGTGCCGTCTCCATTCTCCGCCGCATCCTGCAAAGCGAACTTCTCGCGTACGTGGTAAGGACCAGTCATGTTGTCAATATATTGCGTTCCCGTCCCATCATCGTTGAGCAATTTTCGGTCAAGCAGATCGGTTATCGGGTCATTCTGTTTGCCAAATGCGCCTTGCGGGCTCGCTGCTCTTTTCCAGACCACGTCCCCCCATGTCCTGTGCTTTTCATCATCACCATAAAACGCATAAGTAGCAGGATGAAACTTGCCGCGCATCGCCTCGTGAAATGGCTTGACCTTGGTGTTGATTAACTGCTGGTATCCCGTCCAGTCCGCATCGATGCTTGTCTTTTTCGGATCCAGCGGATTGATTAACGTATCATCGACCAATCCCCACCACTTCCCTCGTTGCAGATAGATTTGCTCATAGGGATCGGACTCGGGCAGGGTGAAGAGACTGGCTCCGTCCCGGATCTTGAGCCACCCCATGCCATACTCCACACTTGGCAGGAGCTGCAACGGGCCCGGTGCCTGCGCGAAGACGGCGGTCATGTTTGCACGATCTCCTCCTAGCGTCTCTCTCAACGAAAACTCCCCTTCGGTGCCGCTCGTGACCCGCTTGTACGCCGTTGCTGAACCCGTTGTCGGCATGACGCCATGAACAATTCCTAATACTTTGTCACGATGTCCATCGACTTCCGAGTAATGGCGTGCGACAAACCCCCCCATGGAGTGCGTGACGATAATCACTTTCTCACAAACCTTCCCCTGATCTTTATAGTAGTCGGTAATTTTTGCAATCTTGGCCGCAAGATATTTTGCCGAATCCGAGTTGGATTGGAGCCAGTTGTATCCGACCGCGTGAACTGGCATGTAATACATGTATGACAGCGCAACTTCATCATGTGAGAGCACACTGACGCCCGGTGCTTCAGCTACAAGTTCTTTCATGAGGGCCGCCCGGAACCCTCCCTTGCACTCATGCGCATCGTTCAGTGTATTCTCCAGGAAGGGAAGGAACGTTCCGTAACTCATCTTCGCCACGGTGCCCCAGCCTCGCCGATGCAGTTCCGCCGCACCTTGTGCGGTCCCCGTCGGAATTTCACCATCTTGGTAGACGTCGGTGTTTGCCGGATCGAGTTCCAACTTCCGTTTTTCTGGCCCGCGGAGAAACCAATCAGCTCCAACGCTTCCTTTGCTATTGACCAGCCAGACCGGCTTATTTGCTTTCGGTCCTTTCACAGCCTTAAGGTTGGTTCCCATTACCCCCGGGACGAAGATCACGGGAATAGCCCGAGTAGGGACCATGTAGCACACAGCCGTACTGTCGTCAGGCCTTGACATGACGGATGAGTAGTGGACAGATCCGTCGTCCGATATGGTCGCGGGGATGATACGTTCAGTTGTGGCCATGTCCAGGTGTTCCCTTGTCAAAGCAAATGTTGGCATGCGGCGTTGTACGCGTGGTCAGGATCATGCTGACTCACCGTCAATCCGAAGGCGCACGTTTTCAGCAGCCAGCCCGCGCTGCAGGCTCATCTTGCCCCAAGCATTCGTGCTTCCCTGGATAACGCTGCCGTCATCACGAATAATCGAAAACTTCTGGTTGTGCACAGGTTCATCGCTGAAGGGCCACTTCAACGTAAACTCTTCGTCGAAGGGCGCGTGCTTCCAGCTGTTGACGGTTTGCGCGAGTGAACTGGGCCCCTGCCGGCTGAAGGCCGCCGATTTGATGGTGCGGTTACCTTTCGTTCCGTCCTCGATACCAGTCGATGAAATCCGGACGTACGATCCACCGCATTTGAGAATGAGCTCTTCCTTTGCCTCGATAGTGACACGTCCATTGGCACTCCTGATCTGCAGGTTCCTGTCGGAAATCAAGTCCATGTCGTCGCTCTGTGCCTGGATTTCCACCTTCCCCTTACCCGCAATTAGTTTCAGCCCGAGTTTTTGGGCAAAGAGAGAGATCAGTTCCCCTGCCGCAACCGTAAACCGCTTTAGCACACCGATGTCGGCATTACCGCCGGCCGTCGTGATCAGGTTTCTCTGGGCACTAAACTGAAGGCTGTCACCCGACACCAGACCCATCCCATCTGGCGCGCTGAGCAGAACCCCAGCCTGCCTCAGATCTTTCAGCGTCCCGTCAAGAAGTTCTCGCTGACGCTCATAGTCGGCGGCAACCGCCTGTGCAGTCGTGGCAGCTTCGGATAGTGCCTCCATCTGCTGCATCGCCTGTTCCAGCAGGCCAACGGCTCGTTGCATGTTCAACTGCTGCCCGTTCGCGGCGGGCTGTGCCTCAGCGGAAATGAGCACCCCCTTCGCGCCGCGCACGGCGACGTGCTCATCGGAGCGCAACTCCGCACCTTTTCCCCGCTCCTTGCGACTGCCGTCGACCATATGCCCAAGATTGAGCTCGCTAGTCTGAAACGGCGTCGTCAGGTGAATATGCTCGACACCTTCCTTGTCCTCCATGCGCATCTCATTCTGCGCGGCCGTGCGAATGAGATTGCGGGTATTGTTCAGGTTGTTGACGAGATCGGGATGCAGGCTGTCATGCAGCGCTCCGATGATGATGGGCCGGTTTGGATCCGCGGCCGTAAATTCGAGCACGACCTCGGCGGAGTCGATCAACGGGAAGTGGTGACCGTAGTTGTCGCCGCTGTAGGGCTTGGCAAAGCGCACCGGCCGGCTCGTGCCACCCGGGCTCCATTCGTCCAGATCGAACGGCAGCTTGATGACGTACCAGCCTTCTTCCGTCAGATAGGCATATTTGTAGTTTCCGGGCGACGTGATCCGGGCCGGGAGCACGCCCCTGATTTCCGGTTTGGCGATCGTGTCCATGGATGTTCGCCAGACCCGATCCGAAGGAATCCCCTCGAACGTCACGCGGTACGACTTGTTGCGCCCACCGTGCGAGCGTACCGACGTGATGAAGATCCCGTGCTTCGCATCGACCTGAACCGGGTCGACCAGCACGACCTCCCCGGCTTCCAGCCAGAACGGATTGCCGGTGCCGATAAACGTCACCTGACTCGCGAGGTGAGCCTCGTGCCGCAGGCGGGCAACGCGCTGGCCTTCCTCCGGCGTCTCGTAGTGCTCGCCCCAGTGATAGTCGACGGCGTTGGTGGTCTTGTCGCCACGCGCCGTGTTCTCCTCGACCAGCAGCGAGACGTCGGCCTGGCGATGGTTGTAGTCGTGCAGGCGCACGGATTGTGGCACGCGCCGGGTACGCCGCCGCAGCGACTTGATCGAGTCGGCACCCACGCTCTCGAGGCCCGAATCACGACGATGCGGCACCGTACGCTGCTTGCGCGCGTACGCATCCAGATCGTCGCCGAACACCATCACCGCGTAATCCTTTTTCTGCTCCCACCGAAACCAGATGCCTTCTTCCGCACAGATGCGCTGGATAAACGCGAACGTCGTCTCGTGGTACTGGGTGATGTACTCGTGCCGCTTGTATGTACCGCGCAGGTTGAACCTGAAATCGACACCGGCCCGGTAACCGTAGTGCCGCAGCGTGTCGGTAATGATCTCTTCGACCGACTGCTTCTGGAACAGCCGGCTTGTCCTGCCACGGTTCAGGTCCGCCATCGCAGGCTCGAGCCTGACGCGGTAGCGCGTCTCGTCGGCGGAGGTCTCGTGCTCATCGAACTTCGTGATGATGCCGTGGGCGGCCTGTGCGGGCGGCTTCTTGCTGAACTTTTCAGCGTTCTCGCCAAACATGCGTTGCAGGTGGCCCATGTTCGGGTCGACCGGATCGATGATGAACCGGGCTGGACGCCCGAGTACCTGATCCATCGGAAGACCCGCTATCGGGCTTGTGAATTCAATCTCGTACTCGTAGAGCTGGCTGATCCGGTCATGGCCCGCGAACTTCACTATCGAGAATGGCGCCGGATGGGGCGCCAGCTTCAATTCATAAGCCTGTAACGGCATGAGCCACGACATCGAAAACCTCCCGGATACGTCGCGAAAAAGGCGTTGGGACGCAAGAAGTACACTGAACGGAGCTGGCCAGCAATGCTCAATCGCCCGATCTTTGACCGGGCTCCCAGGAACAGCCAGATAAATCGTCAAGGATTGCCAGGTACAGGGGGGCTGTGCGAACCGTTCGCCGGTGTTCGCGCCGGCTCGCACGCCATCCGCGCGAGCCGGACGGAGGTCTGGCCGCGTGCGAACTGCAAAGTGCAAAGAGCTTCTGGGCGTGACGACCGCGGCAAAGAAAGGAGGTGCGGCCCCACACAGGGGCGACGCCGGGGTACCGAAGCGGAACCAAGGAAAGGCCAAAAACCAAAAACCAAAAACCAAAAACCAAAAACCAAAAACCAAAAACCAAAAACAAAAACAAAAACAAAAACAAAAAACTAACGCCCGACAGCAGGATTAACGAGCGTCCGATCCGACGCAGCCGGATCATCCACCCTCACAACGACAGCGGTAATGTTATCCCGCCCCCCAGCCTGCAAGGCCATTTCAACAAGCAAATCAGTGGCATGCTGGCAATCCCCAGCCTCGAGCGCCCGCACCATCTCGGGAACCTGCACTTCATTGCTCAGGCCGTCGCTACACAGCAAAAAGAGGTCTCCGTCGCGCACGACGATGCGGCCTTCGTCCAGATCAAGCCAGTCTGCCGCACCGACGGCCCGTGTTATCAAATGCTGCGATGGATGGTGGCGCGCCGCTTCGGCGCTCAAATGCCCCTGCGCCTGTAGCTCCGCCACGTAACTATGGTCGGTCGTGAGCGCTTCGAACTGTGCATCACGGTACAGATAGATGCGGCTGTCGCCCGCCCATAGCCAGCCAAACTCGCGCCCCTTCGCTATCAGCACGGCAACGGTGCTGCCTATCATGCGAACCCCGCGCCGCGCGGCTTCTTCGCGCAGCTGGTGGTTCACTGTTTGCAGCGTACCGCGCGCCGTGGCCGAGAAACTGGTGAGGGTGTTGGGTATGGCAAGCGCCCCAAGCGCGCGCACGATCATGCCGCTGGCCAGATCGCCCGCCGTGTGCCCGCCCATGCCGTCGGCGACTGCCCACAAGCCCCGTTGGGGCTGATCGAGACATGCATCCTCATTGAGCGCGCGCACACGGCCTACGTCCGTGCGCGATGCCGAGCTCCATAACAATCCGCCTGTCACGATCGAGCCTCCATAGGCTACGCGACGAGTCCGTTATTCCTGCCGTTCTGGCCCACGTTTACCGCAACGTTCGAGTTCGACGCCGAATTGGTCACATCGAGCGTCTGGTACTGATTGACGACCTGATTCGCGTAGAACGTGTTGTTGGTCTGATAGAGGTTGATGATCGGACCGAGCGGCGAAGGCTGCGCGGGCTCGTAAGGCTGTATCCAGCCGAATACCCACGGCGCGCCTGCGCCCCGGATAAACGACATGGCCTTGCGGTCGAGATCGCATTGCAGATGAAGGTCGGTGATGGCGAGCGAGGTCATGACAGGTCTCCGTCAAGATGATAGCCGCAGGTCCGCGGCGTTCCGACCATACCTTGCAAGCAGCATGCCATTTTTCGGCGAAACGCGGCGCTCGCGCGCCATCTCCCCGTGAGGCTTGCCCCATATGACATCGCACTCACGGAGCGCGGTCCGCGCGTGCCCGCGTCTCGTGCGGTCGCGGTGCGATGGTCGTGCGCTCGCCAACACGTTGCGTGCCTGTCGTCATCAGGACTCCGACACATACACAGTGCCGCTTCCTGAGCCGGATTGGCGGCGACCCGATGGTTCGACGCCGACACAATCGAAGCACACGAGTTGGTGCAACGCCGACACACGAGCGCCTCCAGCGCGCACATTATCCCGCTCCGCCTTATAGAACCGTGATCGGCCGCCTGGCATATCTGATGCAGGGTAGTTGGCAACCGGCAAACGTCGAGCAGCACAGGAAGCCGGCAACCCGCCAGACGGATGCAGCCATGAGCCCCGACCTTCGACCGACGATGCACGCAGACGAACCGCCGCTCGGCGCGCATCTCGTATCGCGTCGCGCGGGCTACAGCCATCACGGCATCTATGTCGGCGGTGGGCGGGTCGTTCATTACGCCGGCTTGTGCGTATCGCTGCATCGCGGTCCGATCGAAGAGGTCACGCTCGAACGTTTCGCCGCCGGCTACGAAGTCGCCGTTGTCGCGCATCCGTGCGCAGCTTTCGTGGGCCGCGAAGCCGTCGCGCGGGCGCGCTCGCGTCTCGGCGAAGACCGCTATCGACTGCTCAGCAACAACTGCGAACACTTCTGCACCTGGTGCGTGGACGGCAAGGGCCGCAGCGACCAGGTCCGCACCTGCATTGCCCATCCGCTGGCCGGCTTGCGCGCGGTGCGCGCGCTGGTTCACGCGCGCCGCGTGCAGGCCAGCCGCGACACGTACGTCGCGCACGCGGTGTAAGCGCCATATCCAGTCGAGACCAATACGACACGTATCGCCGCTACTTGCATCGGAGATCACCATGAATTCCGCCGAAACCTCGCTGCGCACTCTCGTCGACAAGTGGCTTGCACCCAACGCGCGCGTGCCGGCCCGTGTAGTACGTTTCAGCCGCACGCAGGAGCAACGGCTGCGCTATGTTTGCGTCGAGGCAGTGCATCCGGCGCGCACGATTGCAATCTTCTTCTTCCGTCACGACGACGGCACGTGGTGCGTATTTCCGCCTGCCAGCACGCGTCCGGCGATGACCGCACGCGCTGCGTGAACTCAACGCAGCAGCGTCGGGCGGGGCCGCGCCGCGGGGACGGTTGCCGGCCCTCGCTGCGCGGGCGAGCCTTCGATCTCCACACGTACGCCGATAAACGGCCGCGGCACGAGTAGCGTGCGCTGCGAAGCGACGCGGGCGCCGCCCACGATCGCGGCCATTGCCTGCCTGTCCAGTTCCACGCTTTCCGGAAGGTCCTTGATGACGATAATGCTCATGGTCTGCTCCACGATAGCGGATTGGGCTCGAGGGGTGTCGTTCGAGTATAGGCGGTGGCGCGCGGCGCACGTAAACAAGCAGGCGGCGCCTCACGGCGCCGTCTACATTTTCCCTTCGCGGCAGCGGCTAGAACGTCACGCCGGTGTTCGCGTATTGCGAGGGATTGACCTTGAGATTCAGCGGCCCGAAGCCAGCGCCGATATAACCGATGTTATTGAGCGCGGCGACGTCGACCACCTGAACCTGCGAGATGTTCTGCACGATGTTGGGCGAGACGGTGATGTTGGCAATCGAGCCATAGCCACCGTAAGAGCTGCCGTTGCCGCCGCGTACGGCTGTCATGGCGCGGCGGTCGAGTGCCGTTCCGGGAGCCAGCTCGCGGATAACGAGGGAACTCATGATGAGCCTCCAGTTGCTGATGAATAGGGCGGGTGGACCCGGGCGGGCGCGGCACGCGAATGAACGCAGCGTGCGGCCGCGCCGCCGGCGGGACGATCAGAAGTTGATCGTGTTGTGGGCGGTCTGCACCGGGTTGACCGTCGCGTGAATGTTCTGCGCGAAGGCGACGTCGTTGCCCACGTTGTTCTCGATGGTGTTCGTCTGGCCGATCAACTGCTGGGCGGTGAAGTTCGTCGTGTCGTACTTGAACGACGGCGCCGGGTAGTAGCCGGGCCAGAGGCTCAGGCCGCCACCGCCGCGAACGGCGCTCATTGCTTTGCGGTCGAGTTCTTGCGCGACGCTCAAGTCGGCGATCATCAGCTTGCTCATGACAGTTCTCCAGAAGGGCAGTACGGTGTAGTTGGCGATTGAGCTGCAGTATCTTGCGGGCTCGCTCCTCCTGATGCACAGGCTGTGCCAGCGGCTTCGCGCCAGCCTCACGAACCGCTCGACGCCTTGTGCGACGGGGCTTTGCGGCAAGCCAGCCGGTGTGTGCGGGACAGGTGGCGGCACTTGCGCGCGAAAACGCTGATGGTGGAAGCCCAACAGCGCGTGGCGCGCTCGTTGGATTCGCTGCAACACGTGCGAGCCAAAGGCCTGGTTCAGGCACCGATTGCACTGCGCCGTGCCGCAGATTAATCTCTCATCAGACCTTGTTGCATGGTTGCAGGCGCGCGCCGGCTGAGATCACGGTGCGCGCAGGTCCGGCGGCGACTCTGTATGCTTTAAAGATGACGAGACCGCGCTGCAGCGGACTCGACGGGGATCGCGGCAGCAGCTACACGCGGCGCGATCGTGCGCCGGGAACGTGTGACGCAAAGCGCCTCGGCCATCCTGAAGCTGAGTTGAAGGCATACGAATGATGAGCCTTGCGCAGCTGATCCAGACATTCCAGAGCGGGGCGCTCTCACGCGAGGCGTTCTTCGCCGAGATCGACCACGTGCTCGCGGTCGACGCGGCCAATTGCGCTCGCCTGCGCGAAGCGGTGGACGCGACGCAAACGGTCCATCCGCTGCCCGATGCCGTGTATGCCGAGGTCCTGCGCCGCATCGAACATCGCCAGGACAACGCGGCGGCCGTCGACGACTCCACTCGCATTCACGAAGCCCTGGCCGCTGCGCGTAGCGCCACCACAGGTGACGATGCGGACCACGTGAAGGGAATCGGCGATACGCTCAATGGTCGCTTCGTGCTCGAAGAATGTCTGGGTGTGGGTGGCATGGGCACCGTATACAAGGCGCTCGATTTGCGCAAGCTGGAAGCTTCGGATCGCAAGCCTTATATCGCGATCAAGGTGCTGAACGTGCAGTTCCGCGGCCAGCCGACTTCGCTGATCGCATTGCAGCGTGAAGCCCGCAAGGCGCAGACGCTCGCGCACCGCAATATCGTCACGGTGTACGACTTCGACCGCGACGGGCCGCTCGTCTACCTCACGATGGAATATCTCTCGGGCAAGCCGCTCAGCAAGCTGCTGCGCGCGCCGGGTTTCGCGGGCGTGCCATTCGAAAAGGCGCGGCCCATCATTGCCGGGATGGGGCAGGCGTTGGCCTACGCGCACGAGCGCGGCTTCGTGCATTGCGACTTCAAGCCCGCCAATGTTTTCCTCTCCGACGGCGGCGATGTGAAAGTGATCGACTTCGGCATTGCGCGTGTGTTCCAGCGGCCCGAAGAAGATCCCGACGTCACTGTGTTCGATCCCGCGACGCTCGGCGGCATCACGCCCGCCTATGCGAGTCCGGAGATGTTCGAGCATCGGGAGCCGGACCCGCGCGACGATGTCTATGCGCTCGCCTGTGTGACCTATGAACTGTTGACGGGCAAGCATCCGTTCAACCGCAAATCGGCCACGCAGGCACGCAGCGACAAGATGCGCGCTGAGCGAGCGCCTGGCCTCGATCGCGGCCAGTGGCGCACCTTGAGCGCGGCGCTTTCGTTTGACCGCGCCTCGCGCACCGCGAGCGTCAATCAGTTTCTCCAGGGCATGGGCGTGCTCAAGCATGCACCGGCGTTCCCGGGCGCGCGGGTTGGCGCCATTGGCGTGGGGGCGGTCGTCGTCGCTGCGGGGTTATGGGTAGGATATCGCGTGCTTTCGGGACATGGGCAAACGGGCGCGAGGCCCTCGATGGCCGCCATGGCGCCCGCTGGCGCGACGAAGGCGGCCTCGGAGGCGCCGGCCTCGCCGGTGCTTGCCGCAGCGCCAGCCGCGGTTGTGGCGAGCATGCCTGCCGCGAGCGGGGTTGCAGTGGTTCCCGCATCGAGTGCGCCGGTGGCCGACGCGGCGTCGATCGCCGCGCTGAACGCGACGCTCGCGCGCATTCCGTGCTCGGCGCTTGCGGCGTCGCTGCCCGAACACGTGGTCCAGGTGCGAGGCTTTGCCAACACGGGCGAGAACATGGCGCACGTTCACGACGCGCTCGCGCAAACGCCCGGAGGGCTAGCCGCGAAACTCGACGTGACCGCGGTGGAGAACCACAACTGTGAAGTCGTGAGCGCGTTCGCGCCATATTGGCGCGCCAATCATCTGGCTGGCGGCGGCGCGACGATCCATACCCGGCCACTCGACGCACGTCTGACGCAGGGCATGCCGCTCATCGTCGATATCACCACGCCGCATTACGAGTCATACGTCAACGTGGATTATTTCGCGCTCGACGGCAGTGTCGTCCATCTGGTTCCCAGCAATGTCGAGCGCGACAATCAGGCGCCGCCCGGCTTCTCGGCGACGGTCGGGGGATCGGGATACTGGCTCGTGGACAAGCCGTTCGGCACGGAGATGATCGTTCTGCTGATCACGCCGGCACCGTTGTTCGATGGGCTGCGTCCGGCTTCGGAGTCTCGCTCGGCTTACCTCGCGGCAGTGGGGCAGCAGTTGAAACAGATGGAAGCACACTACGGCGAAGGGCGTATCGTTGCGGATTTCGTGCAGATCACGACGCACGCGCGCAGTGATGCACAGTAGTGCGAACTAGTGCACTGCGAGGGTCGTCATTCCCCCGTGATTGATTTCATCGCACCGAACGCCCAGCAGATGCGTTGCCATCGAGACGATGCCTGTTGCCATCACCATCGCGAAAGCGGTGAGCGGAAAACCCGGCAGCCAGGATTGGCGTGGACTCGACGCCGGCATCTGTCATGTCGCCGTGTGCCATACCGAATGGGCGAGGCGCAGAAGATCGTCGAATTGTGTGACCAGTTCGAAACAGAGCAGAAAACCGACCGCCGCGACCGGCCCAGGGTAGCGCATGACGTAGCGCATGAAGGGTTTGACCGTGCGCCGTCTCACGGCTCTGCGCGTCATGATCCAGGTGATCACGATGCCGATGAAGGCACCGACGAGCAGATCCGTCGGGTAGTGATAACCCAGGTACGCACGCGGAAAGCAGACAAATGCCGCGACAGACAGAAACGCAAGAATGCCGATGCCTCTCCAGACGAGGAAGATCCCCATTGCCACTGCCGTCCACAGCATCGCGTGATCGCTTGGAAAGGAACTCCAGTGCATCAGCCCGGCAAGCTGTACGGGCGACGAGGCGAAATGCAGATTCAGCCCCGGTGTGAATAGCGGCCGCTCCCTGTACGGCAGAATGCGCGCAAGCAGGCGCCCCACCGCGAGTGCAATCAGGCCGCTCGCCAGCGTGGCGAGTACGATCTCGCGGCGCCAGCCGCGCCGCTCGTGTGGCTGGAACCAGATCCACCACAACAACGGGATCAACAGATAGCCCTTGAACGTGTAGAAGTCGGCAATTACCCCAATGGCGTAATTGACCTGTTGAGGAAGCTGGAGTTGAGTGAGGGCTCCCAGAATGACGGTATCGAAGCTGTTCATTATTGTGGCCATCCCGCTGATGAATTCGTGAGAAGGGCGGTCTCGAACAGAATCCTCAACCGCCTCCGTGCCACATACGCAAGGCATTTTTCATGTTCTTTTCAAGCCAGCGCACACGGTGAAAGCAGTTCGCAGCGGCGAGCTGCTGCGATGCAATCTCATACGTGCGCATATAGCGTGCCTTGGATCACACTGCAGTGCGTCAAGGACCCGGCGGCATTCGTATTCAAGGAAATCAGATCGCGGTGCGCGCCCTCACGTCAACGCACTTCCAGCTTCTAGAGGGTCCATGTCTGACGGTAGGCATGCGCTCGTGATTGCCATCTCGTCGCGTCGGGCAGCTTCCAGGAATTCGCCGTTGTGCCTGATGTCGGCTTCGTTCGTTTCTGGCCTGTATAAGCAGTCTCGCAAGAAAAGCTGGCAGCGTCCAGCGTAGATCCGATGGGGAAGAATTTGTCTTGTGATTGATTCGATCTCCTTTCTATGTGTTGCGAAGGCCGCTAACAGGCCGGCGCGGCCCGAGCGCGCACGAAAATAGTCTTCCAGGGCCTCCGGAGATATTTCGCACATGACCCAAGTGCCGTCGACGACGGCGCGATACCGGATCGTGCCACTCGCGTGGTAGAAGGCTTCTTCATCTGGGAATTGTATAAACACGGTCGCATACCTCTTTGACTGCCGGACCTGCCCTCAGCAACTGGTGTTCCTCGCACGTCTGATGAAGCGCTGAAAGCCTGCATCACGAGTTCGCCGTTTGAATCGAAATCAATTCTCAGTTCGTTCACAGCAAAAAATCCCGGACGATGCTAGTTACCCTGATCGGACGACGCGCTGCTGCTGTGGGGAGGAGATAACGGCCCGTAGCGAAGGTGTTGCGCCACCGACATGGGCACCTTGGGCGAGAACATGCCGACGATCGTGAGCGCATAGACGATCGCCGCGACGCCCGCCACAACGCGTACGGGGCGGGCGATCGCTGAATTGCCGAGGCCGATGTTGAGGTAGAACCAGATGCCGAGCAGCGCGAGCAGCAGCAGGCGCGGCATGGGCTTCCAGCCGTCGCGCCCGACTTCGGAGATAGACCAGACGAGTGCCGCGACGAGCGTGAAGAAGACGCTCCAGACGCCCGCCGAGCGGCTTCGCACCATGAGGGTACCCGAGCCGATCAGCGCGAGGCCCGTGACGACGTAGTAGGGCGTGGAACCCATTGCGACGAGCCAGCCGCCAAGCACAGCGAAGGCGGCGCCCACCAGTACCAGGACCTCCCCCGTCTCGGCAGGAGAGGCCTCGTGTCGGTTCGACATAGAAGAGCCCCCGCTCATGCAAATGTCAGGCATCGCGTCGCGCAACGCCAAACGCCGTCAGGGTCTCTGTGGGCCATCCGGCAATCGGCGTACACGGCAACGCGCTTCGCTTGTGTTGCAATCGCTGTACCTTCCCGAGCATCAGAAAATTTGCAAGGGTCCGTGTAAAGGCGAGGCGTTATTCATTCGATACATAGCGCCACGTTTTTATCTCGGGCTGTGACCGAAGCCACAATCAGACATAGCGCTGATGGCGCGCTGGGGCGCTTG
The DNA here is from genome assembly GCF_056155635.1 of Paraburkholderia sp. BR10141. NCBI lineage: Bacteria > Pseudomonadati > Pseudomonadota > Betaproteobacteria > Burkholderiales > Burkholderiaceae > Paraburkholderia > Paraburkholderia sp. BR10141. The sequence continues at coordinate 175,670 of NZ_JBMIQH010000015.1, forward strand.
CATGGTAACCAGCAAATGAAGGAGAGACAGATTTGGATTCCAAATCAACCATATGAACTATCGAGAGGCTGAAAACTGAGGGAACGAAGCGACGCGATGCGTTGACATATCTACAAGAAGTCAGTGTAGAAATGGCGCGTACTGCATCGTTTACCCTTGCATTGAATCGAAATCAAAACTGGAATGGTGAGAGCTTTCGAACTCCGCGCTGTCTGGCGCCAGACCTTCGCGGGCCGGTCGACTGGCAGCCCCGTCGGCGGGTCGAGAAACAGCTTGCGCTGCGCGATGTCTTCGTAGCGGCGGCCGAAGTCGAACATGCCCATGATGCTGCCGGCCTTGCTGTCGAACGACCCGCCGCCGATACGTTCTCCGTCGAGCCAGTTGTCTTCGATGAAGCGAACGACCGACGACTGGTCGATCAACGTATGGTCGACGTAATTCTCTTTCGCCCAGGGCGAAATGACGAGAAACGGAATGCGTGCACCCGGGCCGCAGCGGCCGTTCACGGGTTTGCCGTTCACGCCGTCCTGCGCGGAGCCGGTACCGCATTTTCCCTGACCGTTGAGGTGATCGGCGAACGAATCGTATGACGCGCTCGTCGGCGATGCGTACGCGTGGTCGTACCAGCCATCCGAGTCATCCCACGTCACGACGATGGCGGTGCTGGTCCAGTCCGGCTGGCGCTGCAGAAAGTTGACGACCTTCGCGACGAACGCCTGTTCGTCGAGTGGATCCGAATAGCCCGCGTGACCGTCCTGGAAGGCGGGGGCCTTGAGGAAACTCACGGACGGAAAGTTCCCGGCGCTCACCGCGCCAAAGAAGTCGTCGGAATCGTACTGATGATTGGCGGGGTCCGGGGTCCGGCCATCTCGTTCCAGGGTATGCCCGATCGCCTCGATCGAACTCGGGCGCAAATGTTTCGGGTTCGACGTCGACGCGTAGTACTGGAACCAGTTGTGGTGTGGAACGTAGTCCTCCTTGGCAGCACCGACGACTGCCGATAGCGTGCTGCGCCTGCACGCGGTCGTGCCATTGCTGTTCACGGTCTCGAGGTTGAAGCCGCCCATGAAGCCGCCCCACGAAATATTGCGGGCGTTCAGGAGGTCGCCGATGTTTCGGCCCGTCATCATGACGGTGTCGCGCTGGCTCGAGCATTGGTCGAAGGCGGGATCGACGTCGTCGATCAGCGTGAAGCCGCCCTGTCCGTCGTTCACGTAGTAGGAGCCCGGGACCGAAGGCTTTTTCGTCGTCAGCACGGGCCTCACGCCGTTGGTTTGACCCGAGACCACCTCCAGCGCGCCTGGCGTCGACGGGCCATAGGTCGACGACCAGGCATTGTCGCTCATCGCGAATCGCTGCGCGTAATTCCACAGCGCCGTGACCGTGTTGCCGTCGTAATAGCCCATCACCTCGCCATTGTTTCCGGACCCGCCGTCCAGGTCGCTCTTACCTTTGCCCGTGTACTTCGGGAACAGATCGACGGCGCCGTTGTCGTAGGCTTGCTGTTCTGCCGCATAGGCGTGATCCTGGTCGGCGGTCGCAGCTTGCGTACGGTCGATGCGGAACGGGTTCGCTGCGCCCGCGCCATTGGCCGGATTCGTGGCATTCGGATTTCTGGAGAGGAGGGGGCCAGAGAGGCCGTTCACCGCGGGCGTACCGGGCAGTGCGTTGAACGCCGGTTCGTCTGAAGGATTTGCCGCATGCGGATAGGTGGCAAAGTAGTGATCAAACGAGACATTCTCTCCATAGATCACGACAAGGTGCTTGATTGGAGTGGCAGTATGAAGGTCGTTCGGCCGATTCATGTGCTGGTCGTCATTTGCACCCCATGCAATGTGTAATGAGAATGCCGCGGCTATGAGCAAACCAAGCGCTAGATGACGCCAGTGCATGTCGAGCTCCTGTAAGTTGCGTTCCTCGTAGCGCAATGGGAGTTCCCGGCTGACGTTGCCGCGGCGATCGCAAGCGAGGGCCAGCTCGCGCTGGCCCTCGCCGGGTTACAACACGCGCAGGCCGCGAGATGCTGGAGCACATTGGAGAGTCGAAAGCCGCTTAGGTCTACAGACCGTAGGTCCGCGCCATCAAGGCGGCTGTCGCGTAACTGTGCGTTGCGCAGGCTGCCGCTTCGAACACGGCGCCGCGAAGATCCGATCGTTTCCGCCGCTGCGGGCACCAGGTCATCGGCTATCTGCCTCGCTTGCCCACGCGCGTATCTGATCGATGGTGGCCGTCGCGCCGCCGCATACGACAACCAGAATATTCCGGTATTTGGCAAACGCGGGATGCCTCTCGTAGGCGACGGACAGCGCTGCGCCGCAGGCCGGCTCAACCAGAATGCGGTGATCCGCAAGAAAGCGCTCGCAGGCAGCGAGTGCGCTGGAGTCCGATACGACGAGACTGTGGACAGGGTGCTCGCGCACGCAGCGCAAGGCCTGCTCGCACACCCGCTTGGCGCCGAGCGAAGTGGCGACGCTGGAGATACAGGGCAATGCCACCGTATGACCCGCCTCGACAGCGGCATGAAGCGAAGCGGCGCCATCGGTTTCGACGGCCAACACCGGCACGTCGTGCCAATGATTGCGCTGGAGGCCTTCCACGACGCCACAAAGCAGGCCGCCGCCGCCAACGGAAAGCACGATGGCATCGGGTTTGAAGCGGGCCTGGGCAACTTCATCGATCATCGAGGCATGGCCGTGCCACAGCAGTGGATCGTCGAAGGGATGCAGAAACGCGTCCGTCGCGCCCAGCAAGGTCAGCGCGAACTGGTTGGCCTCTTGCCAGGAACTGCCGTGCACCACGACCTCTGCAGCTTCCAGGCGGAGCAACTCCCTGGCGCGTTCCGTCGTCGTTTCCGGCACCACGACAAGCACGGGAATGCCCAGGCGCCGGCCCGCATAAGCCACGGCAAGACCCGCATTTCCCCCGGACGACGATACGAAACGCTGCGCGCCACGGCTTTGGTGAACGGCGCAAGCGTGGCCGATGCCCCGGATCTTGAACGATCCACATGGCTGCAAGGCGTCGAGCTTGAGCCACACGGATTGTTCACCAGGGACGCTCAAGGCGCGCGACTCCACCAACGGGGTTTCAAAGTGCAGATGCATTGCAATGGGCTTCCAGGATTGCGATCGGACCCACCGTTCTTCTGCTGATCCTAAAGAGGAAGAGAGAGTCTGGCTTCTAAATTATTGACGCGTGAGGCGAGCGAAGGCCCATCGGCTCAGTATGCAGACGGGGCCACGCCAAACGCGTGACGGAACGCCTTGTTGAAATGACTTTGATCGTAAAACCCGACGCCTTGGGCACGCTCGTGAGGCGAAAGTCACGAGTTTTGCCGGTCGTGGTTTTGCCGTGTGAGGCGCAGTCAGTCTGCACACACACGTGACTCGCCCGTGTATGGCTACGTCGACCGGTCGCGATTGCGCGCGCGCGTGGCGCCCGTGATCACCGCGACGCCGAGCAGTATCACCGCCACGATCTCGATGATGTGCACCGCAACATGCAGCGCCATCAATGCCCACGCCACGCCGCCAATGAAAATGATCCATCCGATCAGATAGATGAGCAGAGTCATCGTTCTTCTCCTTGTGGTTTCGGGCCTGGGTGCAGTGCAAACAACGCCATTGGCGAAAGAGCGGTCCCCCGCCTTTCACCGGGCGAAAAAGGTCGAAGCACATTGCGCGCCTGACTTCGCCATGGCGCGCGGAGCAGCTGGCGCTGATAAATGGACCCGTATTATAAGGATGCCGAACGGATTTGATCATGCAGGACGCGCATGCGGTAGCCGAACGCACGCAAGGCGTAGCGTCACCCGCGCCGTCGCTGCGTGCGTTGTTGTGCTCCGCGCTGACTGCGCAGGATGGTGCGCCGATAAGGTTTGCTAACCAACCATACCGGCAGTTCTGATATACGACGGATGCGGACGGCAAGTCGCGCCTCAGAAGCCTGCTGCTTCCAGCAGGCTTCTATCCGGGCAACGACAGCAGACCGTTTGGGAACGGCGCGCGGGCTAGTTAGTGCCCATGCGCCTCGCGGAAACCGGCGTCCTTTTCGAGTCGGCGGCCGTGGCTACCGACGTGGAATCCCGCTGAGACCACAAACAGGACTCCGGCGAAAGGCCAGATATAGATTGCCAGCGAGAAGCAAACCCAAATCGCTTCTTGTGGCGGATACGCCTGGAGTGCCCAGACAAGACAGGCAACTGGCAACAGCATCAGACACAGCGCCGACCGGGTGAGAAAGGTGGCGGCTTTTGCTTTCTTTAGCGTCTCTGCTTGCATGCCTGGCTCCATAGGGAATGGCATTGGGACATAGAGTCGCACGGTGACCATTTGTCGCATACTTAGTAATATCCCTGACAGGTGCCATTTTCCGCACTGCAATCTCCGAATAGGATGCGTGATGCTGCATAGCCTTTCCGAATCGATCGTAGTTCTTATCGACTTGCAAATGAGACTGATGCCGGCGATTCACGACGGCGAATCCGTTGTCGCTCAAGCCATTCGGCTTGGGCGGATTGCTCAGGGTCTCGATGTTCCGGTCATCGGGACAGAACAGAATCCGGGCGCACTCGGCGACAACTCGCCGGAAATAAAGGACCTGTGCGCGAGAACTGTTGCAAAGCACCATTTCGACGCCACCGCCGATGGTCTGTTTGAAGCGCTGCCTGAAGGGCGAACCCGAGCCATCGTCGCGGGATGCGAGGCGCATGTCTGCGTATTGCAGACAGCGATGGGTTTGCTGCAGCGCGGTCTATCGGTCACTGTCGTTACTGACGCGACAGGCTCGCGGAAAGTCGCCGACAAAGAGGCGGCCATTGCGCGGCTGAACAAAGCGGGCGCTGAAGTGGCGACGGTCGAGATGGTCGCGTTCGAATGGCTGCGCTCGTGCCAGCACCCGCGCTTTCGCGACATACTGCAGTTGATCAAGTAAGCGGCTACCAGCGGCGCGCTCATCTGCAAAACGCGGCGCCGGTGAGCAAGGCAAGTATCGTCGAAGGCGCGAGATACTCGACGAACGTCCAGACAATAAGCGTTACGAACGAAACGGCCAGCATGACCTGCATGATGCGCCAGGCCACGACCTCACTCACGAAGGCTGGCCGGCGATCATGGTGCGCTGCGCGACCCGCTCGTCGTCGATCGGCAAGTGCATCAATCCCGCGATGACGCCAAGCGCAATCGAGCCCTGCCAGAGCAGGCCGTAGCTATGCGTCGCGTCGAACACCACGCCGCCCAGCCAGACGCCGAAGAAACTCCCGATCTGATGCCCGAGAAATACGAAGCCGAAGAGCGTCGAGATATAGCGCACGCCGAACATCTGCGAAACGATCCCGCTCGTCAGCGGCACGGTGCCGAGCCACATGAAGCCCATCGCGAACGCGAACACGTAAAGCGTGAGGGGCGATAGGGGCAAGGCGAGGAACAGCGCCATTACGCCCGCCCGTGCGAAGTAGATCGCCGAGAGCAGATACTTGCGCCGCAGAAACCCCCCTGCGTAACCGCAGAGAAACGTGCCTGCCGTGTTCGCCAGCGCAATCAGCGCGAGCGCCAGGCTCGCTTCGCGCGCGCTCATGCCCTTGTCGAGCAAATACGCCGGCAGGTGCGCGCCGATGAACGCAAGCTGGAAGCCACACGACAAAAAGCCCAGATTGAGCAGCCAGAAGCCGCGATGCGCGAACGCCTTTCCGAGCGCTCGGCGCAGGGTGTCGTGCGTATCGATCGCGCCGCTACGCTGCAGCGGCCGATCGCGCAGCCATGCCGCGAGCGGCGCGCTGGCGAGCATCATGGCGGCGAGCACGAGAATGGCCGTGACCCAGCCGAACCTGCCGATCATCCCTTGAGTGAGCGGCACGATGCAGAACTGGCCCACGCCGCCGAACATACCCGCCACGCTCAGCGCCCAGCTGCGCTGGTCGGCTGCAAAGAGCCGCGAGAGCGCGCCATAGACGGCGCCGAAAGCCGTTCCGGACAATGCCACGCCGAGCACCACGCCGACGCCAAACGTGTAGACGCCAGGCGTCGCGCTCAATGCCATCATCGCGAGGCCGAGCGCGTAGAGCAGGGCGCCCGCGAAGATCACACGTGCGGAGCCGAAGCGGTCGGAGATCATGCCCGTGAGCGGCTGTGCAACGCCCCACAGCAGGTTTTGCAACGCAAGCGCGAGGCCGAACGTCTCGCGCGACCAGCCGCGCTCGAGCGTGACGGGCAACAGAAAAAGCCCTTGCACGTTGCGCACGCCGAGCGCCGCACCCATCACGACGCCACCTGCGATCACGAGCAGCCAGCGGCGGCGCCATGCATCGTCCATCCCGGTCATCGTTCGCCTCCTCGCACTGGGCGCTTCGCTGTTGCGCAGCGTGGTGCCTAGTAGAGCGCGGGAAAGCGGGCTGGCTCAAGTGAGTTTTCGGCACGCTTCGCATGCGTGCCGCTCATGCGACCTGGTTTTGGCGAGCCTGATCGACGATCCAGTCGATGACGGCGCGCACGTCGTCGCGCGGCGCTTCGTCGGCCTGATGCAGCCAGTAGGCATAGCCAGTCGGACCCTCGGCGCGCGCATTGCCGATGGCGGCGAGCCTGCCGTCGGCAAGCAGCGGTTGCACGAGGGCAAGGCGCCCGAGCGCGATACCGCGGCCGGCGGTGGCGGCCTGAATGACCTGGTCGTACTGGTTAAAACGCAGCACGCCGCGAAGCGGAGCGCCGTCAAGGCCGCGCGCGCCCAGATGATCCGCCCAGCGCAGCATCGGGCGGCGCACGCCCTCGAATTCGAGCAGCACGTGGCGCGCGAGCGTGGCCGCGTCGAGCTTCTTCACGTTCAACGAAGGATGCGCGACCGGCAATACGTATTCGTCGTACAGATGCACCGCGCGATTGGCTGCCTCCGGCGCGATGCGGGCCGGCGCGTAGCGCAGGGCGAGATCGATGCCTTCTGCGCGCAGATCGAGCACCTTCTCTGAGGTCGCAAGGCGCAGATCGATATCGGGCAGCTGGCGTTGCAACTCGCCGATGCGCGGCAGCAGCCACAGTCCCGCAATGCCGATGCTGGCGGTGATCGTCACCGGCTGACGCGTTTGGGGCGCGGCCAGCGCGCCGACGATTTCCTGCATCTGCTGCACCGCGCCGTCCGCAACGCGCAGCAGGCGCTCGCCCTCCGCTGTGAGCGCGATCGAACGATAGCCGCGGCTGAAGAGGCGCACGCCTAGCGCTTCTTCAAGCGCGGCGATCTGGCGGCTCACGGCGGATTGCGTCACGCACAGGTCGTCGGCGGCGAGCGTGATGCTCATGCGCCGGCCCACCGCGACGAAACCGCGAATGAGGTCGAGAGGAGGGAGTTTCACGAGCGGCACTGACATGCGTTTTCCTCATGCGAAAGCTGCGCAAAGATTGATTGATGCAGCGGGCAAGGTCAAGTGAAATCGATACTCCGGATTCTTCAGGGAGCACGCTCATGCATTCAGCCGATCCAGCCGAGGCACGTCCCATCGCTGTCGCCATCACTGCTGCCGATGGCTTTACGCTTCGCGCATATGTGTGGCGTCGTCACGCGCCGCCGAACGCGGACGCGTCGCGTCCGGTGGTCATCGTCAATTCGGCGACGTCGGTGCGCTGCCACTACTATTTCCGCTTTGCCGCATGGCTGCACCAGCAGGGTTTCGACGTGCTGGTCTACGACTACCGTGGCATTGGCGGCTCGCAGCCCGTCGCGCTCGCCACGCTCGATGCGAGCTGGCTGGAATGGGGAGAGCGCGATTTCGAAGCGGTGCTGTGCTACGCAAGAAGCCTGTTCCCTCGGCAGCCGATCGATGTCGTGGGGCATAGCATTGGCGGCTTCCTGATCGGGCTCGCGCCGTCGAATCATCTCATTCGACGCGTCTTCACCGTCGGCACGCAATACGCGTATTGGCGAGACTACGCGCCGCGCTGCATGCCGCTCATGCTCTGGAAATGGCATGTCGTGATGCCGGTTTTGACCGGCCTGATGGGCTATTTCCCCGCATCGTGGTTCGGATGGATGGAGGACACGCCGCGCGGCGTTGCGAGGATATGGAGCCGGGGCCGCGCCCGCTTTGAAGACACGCTCGGCGACGGGGCGCTCGCACGCACGCCCGAGCAGCGCATGGACATCGTCGCTCGTTTCGGCAACATGCGTGCGCCGATTCTCGCCGTGAGCTTCCACGACGATCCGTTCGGCACGATTCGCGCGATCGAACGCGCGCTGTGTTATTTCACACAGAGCCTGTCGACGCATGTACGCATCGCGCCCGCGTCAATTGGCGAGCGCAGCATCGGACATTTCACGTTTTTTCACTCGCGATTCGAGCGCAGCCTGTGGCCGCTCGCGCGGGATTGGCTGGCCGATGGCAGCGTCATCGCGATGACTCCGGCAACGACGCACCCGAGCCCCAGCCACGCCGAGGTCGAAAGCGATTCACCGAGCCACGCAATGCCTATCGCCACGCCGATCGGCACGCGCAAATAGGCCTGCGCCGTCGTGCCGACCGAGCCGAGCGTCTGGACGAGCCGGAAGTAGATGACGAACGCGATCGCCGTGGAAAAGACGGCGAGTGCGATCAGCGCTGCGATCGATTGCAACGACGGATGAAGCGTCCACGGGCGGTCCAAGGCCAGGCTCACGGGGACCAGCAGTATCGCACCGACGATGAGAGACCCCGCAGCGGGTGCGACCGGCGAGAGTCCCTTGAACGAACGGCCGTAGATCGCCGCGCCGGCGTAGCAAACCGTCGCGGCGACGATCGCCAGCTGTGCAACGAGTTGCTGGCCGAGTCCTTCGAATGCACTCACGCCGACCACGAGGCATATGCCAGCGAGACCCGCGGCGACGCCGAACAGCTTGCGCGCGTTGACCGGTTCGTGGCGGGTAATCAGCCACGTGCCGAGGAACGCCATGACAGGCGAGGTCGAGTTGAGGATGGTCGCCAGACCGGCTTCCACCGAACGCTCGGCCCATGCGATCAAGGTAAAGGGAATCACGCTATTGAGCAGCGCCTGCACGGCGAAGCGACGCCACACGGCCGGGTCTCGCGGTACCGGAATGCGCTGCCACAGCATCCAGAACAGAAGGAGCGTTCCGGCAATCGACGTTCTCGCGGCGATGAGCGTCAACGGCGGGATGGTCGTCACGCCGACTCGAATGAACGTATAGGACGCGCCCCACAGCGTGGAAAGTGCGAGGAGCAAAAGCAGGTCGAGTCCGGCCGATTTGCTCGCGGTCGATGTTTGCATGCTGGGCGGTCGATTTCACGCGGACGCGGTGAGATTACGAGCCACGCTCCAGGGATAGAGCGCGTATCGACAGTATGCGGGCATCTTCGGTGCGAATATTTCGGCCTGGGATGAAATGTGGATTGTCGATGAACGGAATCAGGAAGCGACGCGCAATGCGTCTTCGCGCTGCGTGGCGTAGCGGTTCGCGGGACGAGGCAGGCCAAGATGCTCGCGCAATGTGCGCCCCGTATATTCCGTGCGAAAAAGTCCGCGACGCTGCAATTCGGGCACCACGTACTGCACGAACTCGTCGAGGCCGCCAGGCAGCCAGGGCGACATGATATTGAAGCCGTCGGCGCCTTCCTCCTCGTACCATTGCTGAAGCTGGTCCGCAATGCTTTGCGGCGTGCCGATCACCTGTTGATGCCCGCGCGCGCCCGCAATGCGCAGATAGAGATCGCGTATGGTGAGGTTGTCGCGCCGCGCGAGATCGAGCAGCAAGCGTTGCCGGCTCTTGCCGCCGTTGGTTTCCGGCAGGTCGGGCACGGGGCCATCCACGGGATATTGCGAGAGGTCGAGGCCGCCCGACATGTTCGCGAGCAGCTGCAGTCCCACGCTCGGATGGATCAGCGCCTGCAACGCGTCGAACTTCTCCTGCGCTTCTTCCTGCGTGCGGCCGATCACGGGGAAAATGCCCGGCATGATCTTGAGATGCTCGGGGCGGCGGCCGTAACGCGCGAGCCGCCCTTTCACGTCGCGATAGAACTGCCTGGCTTCATCGAGCGTTTGATGCGCGACGAAAATCACTTCGGCGGTTTGCGCCGCGAGTTCCCTGCCGGCTTCCGAGGCGCCCGCCTGCACCACGACGGGCCAGCCTTGCGGCGAACGCGCGACGTTGAGCGGGCCGCGCACCTTGAAGTGCTTGCCGCGATAGTCCAGCGTGTGCAGCTTCTGCGGGTCGAAGTAGAGGCCGCTTGCCTTGTCGCGAATGAAGGCGTCGTCTTCCCAGCTGTCCCAAAGCCCGGAAACCACGTCGTAGAACTCTTTCGCGCGCTCGTAGCGCAAGGCGTGATCGAGATGCTTGTCGAGGCTGAAGTTGTGCGCTTCGGTTTCGGTGCTCGACGTCACGAGATTCCAGCCCGAGCGGCCGCCGCTCAGATAATCGAGCGAAGCGAATTTGCGGGCTACGTTATACGGCTCGTTGAACGAGGTCGACACCGTGGCGATGAGCCCGATGTGCTTCGTGACCACCGATAGTGCGGAGAGCAGCGTGATCGGCTCGAAATGATCGGCGCGCGCGGTGCGCGAGAGCGAAGGCACATGGGTGTCGCGCACGCTCACGCTATCGGCGAAAAAGACGGCGTCGAATTTGGCGCGCTCGGCCGTTTGCGCCAGCTCGGCGTAGTGCGCGAAGTCGAGGCCGCCGGCTGCGTGTGCATCGGGGTGACGCCACGCGGCGATATGGTGGCCCGTCTCCATCAGGAAGGCGCCGAGGCTCAATTGTCCCGCGCGTCGCGGTGCTGCGCTCATGTGTGCTCCTCGAATGTGGTTGGCGTTCGCTACGGAATGGAAGGCAGATTCAATGCGCGAGCGGCTTGTGCGCCGTGGCGATGATCATGCGCCGCGTGAGCGCATAGCCACGCGCGTTGCGATGGGGTTCGAGCGCGCCCGCGAGCCGAGCGCGTACGCGTGCGATGTCGTCGGGCGTGAGCGAGGCGAGGAAATTGCCGAACGAACTGGACCGGCTAAAGGCGAGCACGTCGTCGACGTTGTCGAAAGTGTCGCCGAAGGTGCGGATCTCGTTGTGCGTCACGTCGAAGCCGGCGCCCTGGAGCAGCGCTGCCGAGCGCTCGCGCGTGAGTTTGTTCGGCGCGCCGATTCCAGCGCGCTGCCATTCGGGCTCGCCCGCAAATAGCGCGCGCAGCACGACATGCAGGTCGTGTGGCGCTTCTTCGGGCATGGTCGTGAAGCCGATCCGGCCGCCTGGCTTGAGCACGCGCCACGCTTCGCGCAGCGCTTGCGCCTGATCCGGGATCCAGTGAATCACGCTGTTGAAATACACCACGTCGTAGTGCGCATCGGGCACCGTTTCCAGCGCTTCGGCGCGGCCGACGCGCGCGGCGAAGCGGTCCTGCGCGCGTTCGAGCGCGCGCTGCACGCGCAGCGGCAACGGATCGAGCCCGAGCACTTCGCCGTGTTCGCCCACGCGCTGCGCCGCCGATTCGGTGAGACGGCCCGTGCCGCAACCCACGTCGAGCACGCGTTCGCCTTCACGCAAGCCGAGCACGTCGAGCAGTTGCAGACCGTGATGAAACTGGCGAATGCCAAGCCGGTCGTATTCTTCGACGAGCGTGGCGGAATCGAGCTGAAGGCTGGGCGCGTTCGACATATCGTGGTCCTGACCAAAGTTTGGCAGGGCCATTCTTGCCGATCGGTTATCTCACCACAAACAAGCAATTGAGCTATTCATAGTAGCGCGAGCGCGTTCACGACGATTGCGCTGCTACAGCGGATTTTCAAACTGAGGGGGCAGTTCGTTACGCTCGTCGGTGGCAATCCCCGGTTGATCCTGGCCGTGATCGCCATCGCCCGTTTGAGGTTGGCCGTCATGGCCGCGGATTCCGGCGTTCGTCTGACAATTATCGTGGTGCGGTCGTCGTTCGCCATGCGTCGTTTTTCTCGAGTGATACGCCGGATTGTGCCTCAGAGGTTGATCTGTCCACCCATCTCGACAACCCGGTTCGCGGGGAGGCTGTAGTATTCGGCCGCCTGCGCTGCGTTGCGCGCCATGAACGCGAACAGCTTCTCGCGCCATAGCGACATGCCTTTGCTCTGTGCCGTTGCGAGGATCGTGTCGCGGGCCAGGAAGAACGACGTGGCCGCGGGTTCGTACTGCCACGTAGGTATCTGTTTCTGCACGAGCAGGAGCAGTGCCGGCACGTTGGGCATTTCCATGAAGCCGTGACGCGCGGCGACCGCATAGCAACCGTGCCCAAGATCGCTCACCGAGACTTTTTCGCTTTCGGGCACGTGCGGAACGTTCTCGGTCGTGCCGGCCAGAAAGATATTGGTCTCGTGCATCACGCCGTTATGCTTGAGATTGTGCAGGAACGCGCTCGGCGTCATGCCGGGCACGCCGCCTGGAAACACTGCCGTACCGCCCACGCGGGGAGGCGGGTGGGATCCATCGCACAAGGAGTGAATGAATGCCGGAAGCGGCAGGTTGTCGCTTTTCACGCGCTCGACGACCATCTCCCGCCCGCGATGCCATGTCGTCATGATAGTGAACAGCACGCCGCCCGCCAGCAGCGGGAACCATCCGCCATCGAGGACCTTGCTCGCATTGCTCGCGACGAATATCGCATCCACGACCGCCAGCGGCCCGATCACTGCCAGCGTAGCGACCGGTTTCCAGTTCCACAGGCAGTGGGTGATGAAGTACATGAGCAGCGTCGTGAGCAGCATCGTCGAGGCGACGGCAATGCCATAAGCGGCCGCGAGATTATCGGAAGACCGGAAGAACACGACGAGGAATACGACCGCCGCATAGAGCGAGATGTTGATGAACGGCACGTAGACCTGACCGACTTCGTGTGTCGAAGTGTGGACGACGGGGATGCGGGGCAGCAACCCGAGCTGGACAGCCTGCTTTGTCATGGAAAACGCGCCGGAAATGACGGCCTGCGAAGCGATGATCGTCGCGGCCGTTGCCAGCAGAACCAGCGGAAGCAATGCCCAGTCCGGCGCCTGGGAGAAGAATGGCTGCGTGAGCGCCGAAGGCTTCGACAGCACGAGCGCGGCTTGGCCAAAGTAGTTGAGGATGAGGCTCGGCAGCACGAGCAGCAGCCACGCGAGCCGGATCGGCGTCTTGCCGAAGTGTCCCATGTCCGCGTAAAGCGCTTCGCCGCCCGTCAACGCAAGGAACACAGAGCCGAGGACGACGAATGCCGTGCCGGGTGCATGTGCGATGAAGCTCAGGGCGTAAGACGGCGATGCGCCGCGCAAAATGCCGGGGTTGTGTGCGATATGAGCGACGCCGAGTACGGCAAGCGTCAGGAACCAGACGATCATGACCGGCCCGAAGACTTTTCCGACCGTGGCCGTGCCGTGTTTTTGAAGCTTGAACAGGCCGGTCAGGATCACGAGCGAGATCGGCACGACCCACGCGGCCAGATGAGGATCCACGAGTTCGACGCCTTCGACTGCCGAGATGACCGAAATCGCCGGCGTGATCATCGAGTCGCCGTAAAACATCGCGGCGCCGAACACGCCGAGCGTCAGCAGCACGGTGCGCAGGCGCACGGGCGCCACACGAGCGGCCAGCGCCGTGAGCGCCAGAATGCCGCCTTCGCGGTCATTGTCCGCCCGCATGACGAAGCTCACGTATTTGAGCGTCACGACAATGATGATCGACCAGAGGATCAGCGAAACGATCCCGAATACGTTGGTCTGGCTAATTCCGCCGGCGGCTTTCAGGCATTCGCGAAGTGTGTAGAGCGGGCTGGTTCCGATGTCGCCGAAAACCACCCCTATGGCGCCCAGAATCAGGGCGGCGGGGGCGTCAGTAGTTTGACTGGATGAACGCGCGGATATAGAGGCCATGGGTAAGGAAAATGAAAATCGACGTCCCTCGGGACAGGCTGCGGAGCACAAGCGTCAGGCCTGGCGGCTCCCGACTCGCACGCTACAATCGCCCGACAGATACTACAGGCGCATCCTTTCAGAACGCATGACTCGTCTCCCGACGCTCAAGCAAACCGTTTCGCGTGGACTGCGGGGGCTCGCCGGGGCCCAGGTCTGCTCGTGATGCTGGCCGACTGCGACGCCGGCAACGTCGTGACGGCCGCGCAGGCCGGCGCGCAAACGGGGCTGCGGCTCTTGCCCGTGCTGCTTGCGCTGGTCCCGCTGCTCTACATGGTTCAGGAGCTGACCGTGCGCCTGGGCATTTTTACCGGGCGCGGTTATGGCGAACTCATCCGCTCGCGCTTCGGACCGGTTTGGGCCGCGCTCGCCGCGGCCGGACTGGTCGTGGCCGTGCTGGGGTCGCTCGTGACGGAGTTCACGGGCGTTGCCGGCGTGGGGGAAATGTATGGCGTATCGCGTGCCGTCACGCTGCCGCTCGCCGTCATTCTGTTGACCGGTATCGTCGTCACGGGCTCGCACAAGCGCGTAGACCGGATCGCGATTGCCATCGGCGCGTTCGACCTGACGTTCTTTGCCGTCGCATGGAGTGCGCGTCACAAACTTCAGGTCATGGTCCCGCAAATGACGCATCTGGCAGCGGGCGGCCGCGAAGCCGGCTACCTGGCGGCGGCGCTCATTGGCGCGACGTTCAATCCGTGGATGGTGTTCTATCAGCAGGCGGCGGTCGCGGACAGCCTCACGGCGAAGGACTTCACGTCGGCCAGAGTCGAGACGGCGGTTGGCGCCGTCCTCACGCAATTGCTGACGGCAGCGGTGCTCGTCGCTGCGGCGGCTACGTTGTCGGCGCATGGCGAGCCGCGCTCCCTCGGCAGTATCGGCGAAATCAGCAATGCGCTCGTTGCGGTAACGGGCCCGTTTGCGGGGCGCCTGCTCTTTGGCGCAGGCGTGCTCGGTGCGGCGCTGGTGGCCGCCATCGTGAGTTCACTCGCGCTGGCATGGGGGCTCGGCGATGTATTCGGGTACCGGGCCTCGCTCGATGACCGTCCCGGCCGCGCGCCCTGGTTCTACGGCGCGTATGCGCTAGCCGTTGCAGGCAGTGCCTGGGCTGTCTGGCTCGCACCCGACCTCGTTTCCCTGAACGTTGCCGCGCAAGTGGTCAACACGTTGATGTTGCCGCTCGTGTTGGGGTTGCTCGTCGCCCTGAGCCTCACCGCGCTCCCTCAACGGTATCGGCCTCGCGGGCTTTATTTGTGGCTTGTGGTTTTCGTGGGTGCGGTCGTGTGTGCCGCGGGTGTGTGGGGCGCGGTGCAGGGTTTGCGTCCTTTACGCGCGATCCCTGACTTACAGATTCTTTAATAATGCGTAGTAGACGGCGGCGAATACCACGACGATGCCGATGTTCACGGCCAGCCGTAGCCAGAAGAGATTTTTCAGGAAAACCACATCCACGCCGACGATAACGGCTATCAACAACAAGATGTAAATCGCAACGTACACGTTTCTCATCGTTTGAATGGCCAGTCAAAAGGTCCCGGTGGCCAACTGCCAGAAGTCAGGATACGCCGGGACCGCGCGCCTCACAATCGCATACGTTTTCATTCGTTTCACAGCCTGGTGCGGCGCATCAGCCGGGGTCGTCCCATGCTGCCGGACGCTTGTTTCCGGGTTTCTGTTGTTTTGTTGCTATCTTGCTGAAATCGATGTTGCGAAAGGCTTTTCTGGCTATAGTTAAAGTGCTTTCTCAAACACTTGATGCGACGCGGTAAGAATTGCGCCTTGCATCAAGAGCGTTCGGTTTGCGCAGGGCGTTTTCGCGGTTTCCGGCGAAAAGGCTGCAAAACCAACCGATCTCTGGGAGGACCAGATGAGACGCACGAAGACGCAGTCACTGCGTTATCAGGTCGAAAAATGGCTCGCACCGACTTCGCCGGTGCATGTCACCGCGTTTGGCCATACCCCTTCCGGCAGGGCACGCTATGTGTGCGTGGAGACGCGCCAGACAACGGGTTTTCACGCGCTGTTCTTCTTTCAGCACGACGACGGTTACTGGAATGTATTTCCTCCCGTGGGTGAATAGCCGCTGCAAGGAAGAAAATATAATCAGACATCCAATATAAGCGAAAGCGTTTCACTGCATCGCCTGCTACTGGCTCCAGCAGGGCACCTGCCTCACGACCTGCGAGCTCCGCACCGTGCTCCGCGCAGATCGACTTCTGATAGCGAGGACTCCGGAGCAAATCACTGCGTATTGCTTTGTGTGCCGGTTTGTGTGCCGGGACCGTTTGCATGCGTGCGCCGATGCAACGGTCCCAGCGCGGTGGAGAGCAGCGCGCAGGGCAGCAGGATCGCGACGAGTGCGAACATCGTCGTCTTGAACGCATGTGCGTAGTCGATCATACCGGGCGCCGCGCCGAGCGTCGAAAAGAACAGGCCGCCTAGTGTGGCCGCGCCGACTGCGGCGCCGATCTGCAGCGTTGCCGTGACCATGCCCGAGGCGATGCCCGCGCGCTCGGGCTCCACTTCGGCCAGCACGATGCGCACGACGGAGGGCAAAACGAGCCCCTGGCCGGTGCCGATCGCCGCGAGTCCGAGATAGAAACCGGCGCCGGGCTGTACCGCCCCCGCGAGCGCAGCCGCAATCGCGAGTCCGCCCGCGAGCATCACGAAGCCCAACGTCAGCACGCGATAGCCGCCGAACCGGTGCACGAGGCGCGGCATCAGCAGCGGGCTGGAAAGAAAGCCGATGCCGAACGGCAGGATCGCGAGTCCCGAAGCGAGCGGCGTCCAATGCAGGCCGCCTTGCAGATAAATACCGTAGGTCAGGAAGAACGCGCTCATCGTATAGAAGAGGAACGCCAGCACGAGACCGAGCGCGATGACCGGATTGCGGAAGAGGCGCACATCGAGCAGGGGATCCTTGCCGTTGGCGAGGCTGCGCCACTCGACGCGCAGCAGCAGACCGAGCATGGGCAGCGAGCCGGCGAGGCAGGCGAGCATCCACAGCGGCCAGCCCGACTCGCGTCCGCGCGTGAGCGGATAGACGAGCATCAGCAGAAACAGCGACAGCAGCAGGGTGCCCGGGACATCGATGCGCTTGCCGCGCGGCGGCCGGCTTTCCGGGATGAAGCGCCAGCTGCCGATGAGCGCGAACACGCCGATAGGCAGGTTGACGAGAAAGATCGCGCGCCATCCCAGACCGAACGGATGCAGGCTGATGAGCGCGCCGCCGCCAAGCTGGCCGATCACCGCGGCCACGCCGAAAACGAACGCGTAAAGCCCCATCACGCGCACCTGTTCGTGCGGCGTGAAAACGCTGCGGATCGTGGCGAGCACTTGCGGCGCGAGGGTCGCGGCGAACAGGCCTTGCAGGATGCGTCCGGCGACGAGTGCCGTGCCGCTGGTGGCCAGGCCGCAGAATGTGGAGGCGACGACGAAGCCCGCCATGCCCACCATGAAGATGCGCTTGCGGCCGTACAGGTCGCCGAGGCGCCCGCCCGTGATCAGCATGACGGCATTCGCGCACGCGTAGGCCGAGACGACCAGCTGGAGTTCGGACGCGTTCGCGCCGAGTCCGTCGCGGATGGCGGGCAGCGCGAGGTTCACGATGAAATAGTCGAGCGGCGGCAGAATCGCGCCCACCAGCAAAACGACCAGCGCCCAGCCGTGATGGCCGTGGCTGGTATCGGCTGCGGCGGCGCGAGGCGCCACGGCACAGGCGGCGTACGTATTGTCAGACATGAATGTGCTCAGCGATAAAGGGCCGGATTTCGTCAGGCTGCGCTATTCAGCACGCGCGCAGCGTGAGCGTCCTGTCGACATTCTGATCCACCTCGATCTAGCGGAAAAGCGGGAATAGGTGGTACTATCCATCGAGTTATTCGATGGATGTTGAATGTCATGCGTGGCTTCGAATTCGACCAGTTGAAGACGTTCGCGGCTGTGGCGAACGTGGGCAGCCTTTCGGCGGCCTCGCCGTTGCTGCACCTTTCGCAATCCACGATCAGCGAGCAGGTGCGCAAGCTCGAAGCGCGCGCGGGCATGCCGCTTTTCGTGCGTAGCAAGCGCGGTGTGGAGCTCACGCCCGCGGGCACACGATTGCTCGACCATGCGCGGCGTCTCGTGGCGCTCAATGAAGCCGCTTTCGACGACGTGCGCGGCCAGGCCATCAAGGGCGAGTTGCGCGTCGCGATCACCGAGTACTTCCGCACGAACGAGGTGGCCGGTCTGCTCGTGCGGCTGCGCGACTGCTATCCGCAGCTGAGCTTGCACGTGAGCGCTATGAAGAGCGCCGATATCGAGCTCGCGTATGCGAAGCGGCAAATCGATCTCGGCGTGGTCATGCATCTGTCGCGCGGCCCGTTCCGACCCGCCGCCACCGACGCGGATGCGCGCTGGGAGTTGCTGCGCGAACCGCTCTATTGGGTCGCGTCGCCGACGCTCGCCGAGCAGTTGCCGCAAGCCTTGCCGCTCGTGCTGCTGCCGGGCGACTGCATGATGCACCAGGTCGCGGTGCGCTCGCTCGAAGAAAACGACATCCCGTACGTGCTCGTTCACAGCGCGTCGGGCGTGGCCGGGCTGCAGTCCATGCTGGCAGCCGGTCTGGGCGTGGGATGCCTGTGCGCATCGGCAATCGGGGAGGGTCTCACGCGGCTCGGCCCGAAGCACCGGCTGCCGGCCTTGCCCGACGCCGTGTTCTCGCTCCTGCCGCCGCATCCCGGCGAAGGGGACACCGTGACACAAGCGAGAGAAGTGCTGGCGCGGCAACTGCTGGTGTGATGCGCGCGCCGCGCCGGCGTGCTTCGCGACTCAATGCGGCACGTTCACGACGCCGTCGTTCGCGCGAATCGCGTTGCTGCCCGGATTCTCCACGATGGCCGGCAGGTTCGCGAGACCCAACGGCGGCGCGGCGCCCGGGTTGCCGCCGCGCGGGATCGTGCGGATGACCTGGGAAGGCGGCAGCGGCGTGCCATTCTTCAGGTGATTCCACATCAGATTGAGCGCCGCGATGTTGTAGTAGTGCACCGGCACGAAGTGCGTATCGAAGCCCGGCACGGCGAGGAATGCATCGAAGTGCTGCCCGTTCGCCACCTCGTACAGCGACAGGTGGCTGTGCGAACCTTCCCGTTCGCTGTTTGCCGCGAGATACGCGCGCGACGCATGATTGATCGGCACGAGCGCGTCGCTGCGGCCTTGTACGATGATTGCGGGCTTGCCATGCAGGTTCGCATGTACGCTGATCGCCTGGACGCTCTGGCGCATGCGCGGATCACCGTTCGTCCACAACGCGCGCAGACATGCCGCGCCCGCGAAGCTGGCGTCGGGCGTGGCCAGCCGATGGTCGGCGCCGCCAGGCGGCGTGACGTTGTAGACGAGATTGACGCCATTGGTCGGCGGCACGCCATTGCCCACGCCAAAGATGGTCAGCATTGGCGAGACGGCGGGCGCAACGCCCGCGGCGCCCGTCGATGCGTTCGTCGTGCCGAAGCTGAATCCGCACAGGTTGTCGAGCACGCTCGAGCGCGTGTAGGCATCGGCGTAGGTCACCGCAACAGCCGGCACGGCCTGTGAATCCCACATCGGCGCCTGCAGCAGATCGGAGTCCGCTTCATAGCCCGCTTCATGCAGGCGTTGGAGCGCGTCGTTCGCCTGCGCCTGCGTATCGCCGCCGTGGACGTAGCCTGCCGCCGCGAGCGAGGTGCAGCGCGCCTGGCGAATGGCTGTCGTGGTCGCCACGGGCAGCGCGGTGAGATAGGGCGCGCCGGCGGCGGCGTCCGCGAGCGCGGCGCAGGGTTGCAGCAGGTTCGCGAGCGTCATGTAGTCGGCCAGCGGTTTGCCGGCCGCGGCAATGCGCTGCCCACCTTCCCTGACTTGCGCGTCACCGGGCATGCGCACATTGATCTGCGGTTCGCCGACCACGACCGCCGTGATCCACTTGCCCGTGTCCTCTTCGGCTGCCGCGAGCGATGCGCCGCCGCCGTTGCTCACGGAAGCCGCGATCGTCGTAATGTCGCCGGGCGCATAGCGCACGCCGCGATTCGATGCGTCGACGCGCGGCGCAAACTGCTGGTTGAGCACCCAGTACGCGAACTGGACCGCCTCGAGTGTGTCGCGGCCCCAGTCCGCTTCGGGGTTCAACTGCGAATGCGCGTGCTTGAACGCATAACGGTTCGGAAACTTCTGGTTGTAGGCGGCGAGCGCGCCCGCCGGCACGTCCGCGGTGAAAATACTCGTGCGTCCCGCCGTTGCTGCGTTGGCCGTGACGCCATCGATCAACGTCACGAGGCCGCTCATCAGTTCTTCTGCGCCGTTGCCCGTGCCCTTGTCGGTATAGGCGACCGCGCAGCCTCGCTTGAGTCCCCACTCGCCGGCCGCGGAGATCGCGCCGTACACGCCGCGCGAGCCCGACGACGTGGCGGTCACGATGCACGGGTTCGCCGGATCGAAGCTGGTCGGCACCTGCACGAGCAGGCTGACGTTCCGGCGGCCGCTGCCGTCGTCGGCAAACGCGAGATATTCGGTGCCGGCGATTTTGCCTTCGCCCAGTGTGTCGTTGCCGTACACATCGACATTGGGCCCCCAGAAGCGGCCATAACCGCCGTTCGCGCTCATATCGACGAGCGCCCGATAGTTCGACCAGATCGCGAGCCGGCGCAGTTCCGCTGCCGTCGGCGCCGAGGGGTTGGCGATGGCAGGCTGCGCCCCGGCGAGGCCGGTTTTGCCGAGACCGGCGGTCAACAGATCGTCGCTGACGCCATCGTAGCTCGTGGTTTGCAGACTGCTCGCCACCACGAACGACGGCAGCCGGTTGAATTCCGGGTGATGGGCGTCGTTCTCGGCAGCGTGTGCGCCGGGAACGAGCGCCGCACCTGCGATGGCGATCGCGGCACGCAGGTGCGCCGTTTTACGCCGGACTGTGAACGGGGTATCTCTCATGGGTGTCTCCTTGTTTGTTGTTAGGCTAGGACGCACTGCATCGGGAAGACCGTTTCGACGTGCCGGCATTACGGCACTCATGGACATTAGGACATCCTGAAAGCAGATACCAGGAGAGAATGCATGTGGCACAAGGGGATCGCCTTCCACGCCGTGCTGGCGTTTGAAGGGTCCACTTGTTTGCTGTTCACGCGCGTCGGGGGCCGCGTTCGGCTGGCGGATTCGTCGGGGGATTATTTGCAGAGCAGGAGCAGGCGCTCCTGATCCGGGCATGGCCGCCCGTCGACTTTTTGTGCGGCGGGAGCGCCTTGCGCCGCGGTCGAACCCGTGGCGGCCTGCATCGCGGCGCGATGCGCGAAACACGCCTTCAGGCGTCGCTCAACGGGCGGATAGTATTGCCAGCCTTTGCCGAGGCCCG